>NZ_OBEL01000010.1 GCF_900215605.1 Cohaesibacter gelatinilyticus
GGAAATCAAAAGAGCCTCGTGGGACTGATAAGTTTGTCTGGCCTCGCGCTATCGCTTGCAACGCAAGACGGGGCAGAGCTTCAGCCACGATCCCATCCAAAACTCCGCCAACAAGAGAGAGCAAAACTAGGGAAATAATGAGATGGTTTAGGCTTTTTTCTTCCCCATGCGACCGAAGTTGAAGAAAAAATCCTTGGCTATCTGGCGCTGGGCCTGATAGACCCGGCACGGAGGATTGTCACAAGGATTGGTCTGCCTTAATTTGCATGCGCATAAGGGCGAAAAGACACCTTGAGACCCGGATTTTAGGGATTGCTGAAAGGTAAGGAAATGTCCGAAAGCTCGACACCAGATATCATTTATACCATCGTGGATGAAGCACCAGAATTGGCTAGCGCCTCTTTCTTGCCGATCATCCGTTCGTTCGCATCTGCTGCTGATATCAAGGTTGGCACCAAGGATATTTCCCTTGCTGGCCGCATCCTGTCTGCGGTCCCGCAGTATCTGAAGGAAGAGCAGCGCATCCCGAACGATTTGGCCGAGCTGGGCGAGCTGGTAAAGACACCAGATGCCAATGTGATCAAGCTACCGAACATTTCTGCGTCCGTACCTCAGCTCGCCGCTGCGATTGCTGAATTGCAGTCTCAGGGTTTTGCTGTTCCGAACTATCCGGAAAATCCACAGAGTGATGAAGAGAAGGCAATCAAGGCAGCCTATGATGCGATCAAGGGGTCTGCCGTGAACCCGGTACTACGCGAAGGTAACTCCGACCGTCGTGCTGCACGTGCTGTCAAGAATTATGCTCAGAACAACCCGCACTCCATGGGCGCTTGGGCGGCTGATAGCAAGACCAAAGTGTCCTCCATGCCAGGCAATGATTTCTACGCCAATGAGAAATCAGCCACTATTTCTGCTGCTCAGGCAGGCGATGCAAAAATCGAATTTGTTGCCAAAGACGGCTCTGTAACAGCCCTGAAAGACGCTTGGCCGTTGACCGAAGGAACAGTGGCAGACGCGACTTTCATGTCTGCGAAAGCTCTGTCTTCCTTCCTCGCTGATGTGATTGAAGATACCAAAGCTGACGGCACCATGTTCTCGCTGCACATGAAAGCAACCATGATGAAGGTTTCCGACCCGATCATCTTTGGTCATGCAGTGAAAGCCTGGTTGGCACCGGTATTTGAGAAATTCGGCGCTGAGATGGATGCTCTGGGTGTGAACCCGAATTCCGGTATGGGTGATTTGCTGGATCGCGTCAAAGACAATGCCGACATCATGGCGGCAATTGCAGAAGTGAATGCAACTCGCCCTGCCATGTATATGGTGGATAGCGACAAAGGCATCACCAACTTGCATGTGCCATCTGACGTCATCATCGATGCGTCCATGCCTGCGGTTATCCGCGCTGGTGGTAAAGGCTGGGATGGCGAAGGCAAGAAGGGCGACACCAATTGTGTGATCCCAGATAATTGTTACGCGCCTGTCTATGATGAGAGCATCAATTTCTTCAAGGAAAATGGCGCTCTGAACCCTGCTACCGCCGGTGCGGTTGCCAATGTTGGCTTGATGGCTCAGAAGGCTGAGGAATATGGCTCCCATCCGACCACGTTTGAAGCGCCAGCTGATGGCACCATCCGCGTGGTTCTGGCCAATGGTGAGACACTCCACAGCCACGATGTAGAAGTTGGTGACATCTGGCGTTCATGCACCGTGAAGAAAGCACCGATCGAGAACTGGATCCAGCTGGCAATGGATCGCCAGCGTCTAACCGGTTCTGAAGCCATCTTCTGGTTGGATGAGAACCGTGCTCATGACGCCGAGCTGATCAAATATGTGAAACCTGCGCTGGATGCTGCTGGCGTTGCTGATAACTTCCAGATCATGGCACCACGTAAAGCCACTCGTCAGTCGTTGATCACCATTACCGCTGGTAATGATAGCATTGCTATCACTGGTAACGTTCTACGCGACTATCTGACTGATCTGTTCCCAATTCTGGAACTTGGTACTTCAGCCAAGATGCTGTCCATCGTGAAGCTGATGAATGGCGGTGGTCTGTTCGAGACCGGTGCTGGTGGGTCTGCTCCAAAGCATGTTCAGCAGTTGGTTGGTGAAAACCACCTGCGGTGGGATTCCATGGGTGAATTCTGCGCATTGGGTGAAAGCCTGAACTTCCTTGCAGACAGCAAAGGCAATGCCAAAGCTGGCGTGCTTGGTGCTGCTGCTGAAGTTGCGACCCAAGGCATCTTGGATAACAACAAGTCTCCATCCCGGAAAGTGGGAGAACCAGACAACCGTGACAGTCATTATTGGTTTGCTCGCTACTGGGCTGAAGCGCTGGCCGCTCAGTCCGATGATGCGGATCTGGCAGCCCATTTTGCTCCAATCGCCAAGGCATTGGTCGAGGGTGAGGATAAGATTGTGGCCGAACTGGCAGCTGCACAAGGGCCAGAGGCTGATCTGGGGGGCTACTATCACACCGATCCAGCCAAGACTGCTAAAGTCATGCGTCCTAGTACAACCTTGAATGCCATCTTTGGCTAAGCTGCCCTAGGATTAAGCGAATAGAATGAAAAGGCGCCTGATTTGTTCGGGTGCCTTTTTCTATGTCTGGATTAGGTCACTGCTTCTGGTGAATGTTTATGGCTCGCGAAAATCAGCGTGATATTAGTTATTTTTCACGCGCATCCGTGATCCTCTCCGGAGCATCTTCTTCCAGATAGCGCGGGCCCGGACCGTTCTGGGCAATTTGATCGTCCGGATTGATCAACTGGCAGGTATCCAGTGACAGGCAACCACAGCCAATACATGTTCCCATATTGCTACGAAGTCGTTGCAGGCGGGCAATGCGATCATCCAGTTCTGCGGCCCAATGACTGGAGAGCTTCTCCCAGTCTTTCCGTGTAACCTTGCTGTCGTCTGGCAAGGTCGCCAGAGCATTGGCGATATCTCTTAGTGGCACGCCCGCTCGCTGAGCAACCTGAATTACGGCGAGACGTCGCAGAACTGCTGCGCTATAGCGACGATGATTGGCACTGGTGCGCCAGGAATGAACAAGTCCTTTATTCTCATAAAAATGAATGGCAGAGACAGCTAGTCCACTGCGCTCGGCCACCTGCCCGACACTGAGTCCTTTAGGAAAACGCACCATATAATCAATCCTTGGCCTTTGACCTCAATTATACTTGAGGAAGTATCAAACTAGCAGAACCATGTTGAATTGTCTTGCAGCGATAGAAGGCGTTTTTGCATGAGCTTTATCCTGATCTTCTGATGTTCCTTTGCCGCTATTCATTCAAGATGCTCTAACAGCGGTGAGAATAAGTGAAGACCAGTTGGTCGGTGACATAGCGTCCGGTAGGGCGGCAATGTTTGAAGACTTGTCTTGTTCCACTCATGGTAACCTTGGTTTGGCTCCGCGCAACTGGGCCGGAAACATTATAGAGATTGGGCGCGTCCGGGCAGTGACGCGAAAATGTGCGTGCCGTCCCTGTATAGTAATTGCCTCGCTTCTCGCCGTTGAATAGCAATGTGCCTGGGCTAACTGAAAGGCCAGCACGGGGGCGCTCATAAGAAAACCAGCGCTGACTTCCACGCGCTTGCAAACGCATCAAGGACCCATTGTGCCACCAGCAGCTATCGGCTGAGGCTTCAGTAGCCGTACCAAAACTCATCCCGATAAAGGTGAGAGTGCCAAGGAGCAAGGTGAGGGAAAGGGTGGAAGAAACAAGTTTGAACATAGCGGGCCTCGAAATCAGATAGAGATATAACCTAGATTGTGCGTTCAAAGATTATGACGTCGCGGATGTCTGACAGGTTCAAATGAAAAACCCCCGCCATTGGAAATGACGGGGGTATAGGTTTTGGCTCTATTTTCTTATTAGTGCGGCAACATCATTCCGCGAATGGCGAAATAAAAGAGTGCTGCCAGCATACCGGAAACAGGAACTGTGATGATCCAGGCGGATGCGATCTTCAAAAGAGAAGAACGCTTGACCAACTGACGCTTCAGGGCTTTGCGCAACTGCTTGCGCTGAGCAGCGGTGATAACAGCTTCAGGGCCCATTTCGCGCAAAGCATCCAGCATGCGAGATTTGTCTTCTGGTGGAGCATTCTGGAAGTCACGCAGCACGATTTCAACTTGATCAAAATCGGCTGCACCTTCGTGCTTGGCCAAGACATTTTCCACGACAATGCTCATGCGCTGTTCCAGAAATTCACGTAAGAAGCCAACACCGAAAACTGCTCCAAGAGCAACGTGAGTAGAGCTGATAGGCAGACCGAGTTGGCTGGCAATGATCACTGTAATTGCAGCAGCCAAGGCAATGCAGAAGGCACGAGAGCGATCCAGTTCCGTGATTTCCGATCCTACGGTACGGATCAGTTTGGGACCAAATAGTGCAAGGCCAAAGGAAATGCCGATAGCACCAATCATCATGACCCAAAGAGGAATGGAAACTTTGGAACCACCATCACCTTGCGTCAGCACATCGACGATACCAGCCAATGGGCCAACAGCATTGGCAACATCATTGGCACCATGAGCAAAGGACAGAAGCGCTGCTGCGAAAATCAGTGGAATTGTGAAAAGGTCGTTCACGCTGCCACGATCCTGCTTCAGACGAGGGATCGCCTTGGCGATGATCGGCCGGACAAGTAGGTAGCAGAGGACTGCGGCAACAAAACCAGCTCCGAGTGCGGTCAGGAAGTCGATCTTGATGAGCTTCTTGATACCCTTCAACGCCAGATAGGTGGTGAAGGCCCAAGCCATGAGAGAAATCATGACCGGAACAACCTTTTGCGCTTCCTGCAATGAGTCTTTCTTGAAGAAGACCAGCTTTTTCAAGGTAAAAAGCGCAAGGGCCGCGATGATACCGCCTGTGACCGGGGAAATGACCCAGGAAGCGGCGATCTTGGACATGGAGCCCCAATTGACAATATCCCAACCTGCAGCGGCAATACCGGCCCCCATCACACCACCAACAATGGAATGAGTGGTGGATACCGGTGCGCCGAGCCACGTAGCAGCATTCAGCCAGATTGCAGCGCCGAGCAAAGCTCCCATCATCACCCAAACGAAAGTATCCGTATCGGACAATGTGGCAGGATCAATGATGCCTTTTTTGACAGTTTTGACGACATCACCACCAGCAATAATTGCACCACCTGCCTCAAATATGGCGGCAATGAAGATCGCCAGCGTTAGCGACATGGCAAAGGAACCAACGGCAGGCCCCACGTTATTGGCGACATCGTTGGCACCAATATTCAGAGCCATATAGGCACCGATTACGGCAGCGGCAATCAGCAGGAAGCTCTGCTCGACATGGGCAAATTGTGTGCCGGTATATACCATCACTGCAACGATGAACAAAATTGCGGTGCCCAAACGTCCTACTTCGGAACGACTGAGATCGGTTGCACTTTCGATTTTCAGGTAGTCTCTGACCTTCATAATCCCCCCTCACACCTCGCTATGGGTGCAAGCCTCATCCTTCCGGCGTCAAGTGGCCGAATTTCAGCGAAACGGCAGGTGAATCCTGCTCGGTTGGATCTAGTCAGTGTTTCATTTGAAAGTCATGAGCAAGATCAAATGAGCGTAAATGGTAGAAAAAATTGCAAAATTAGTTTCGTTTGGTCAATTTCGGAAAGTAATCGCCCATGAAAAGACGTACTCAGTGCTTTTTGCTGGGGATAGGGGGGAAAGTGTAAAAAAATACTGGACAGCACTGAGTGCGCAAAGCGCATAAACCAGCCGTTCAAAGGTGAATTTCCCTTCGAAAAGTGATTCTGTTTTGCTTTGTTGAGGCTTGTGAATTGACCGGGCAAAAGCAGGGGATAGTCCCCTGCTGATGAGTGCATTTAGCCCATTAATTGATAGCTGGCTGGCACATAGCGAAAACCTTGATCCCGCGTCTCCACATATCCGACTGCCGGGAAGGGCATATGATAGCCAAGGATCGGAATGCGATCAGTTGCCACCATACCAAGCACCTTGCGACGACTTTGTGCTGCCGCTGTCTTGTCCATATCAAATTTGACCTCCCAATCAGGATAGGCCAGTGACCAGACATAATGATTGGCAAGATCTGCCATCAACAAAAGGCGCTGCCCTTCGCTTTCTATATGATAGGTCATATGTCCTGGAGTATGGCCGAATGCCGCCATGGCTGTAATGCCAGAAACGATGTCCGAGCCGTCTTTCACAAAACTTGTTTTCTCAGCCAATGGCCGCATATTCGAGTCGAACCTTTTGCTGGAACCTTTCGCCCAATGATCGAACTCCACCTGACCTGTCAAATAGGCTACATTGCTGAAAGTGGGCGCGCCTTCATTCATCAGCCCCCCGATATGATCGCCATGCATATGTGTAATGACCACATGGGTGATGTCCGTTGGCGCATAACCAGCCTCAGACAGTGCTGCCGTGATACCGGCTGCATTCAGGCCGGTATCAAAGAGGATGATCGCCTCTCCGGTATCGACGACAGTTGGTGTGAAAAAGAATTGCGCGCTATTCGACGGTATGAAATTGGCGTCGCTGGCTGCTTTGAAATCTTCCGCTGATACATTCAGGCCGAATATTTTGTGCGGTTCAGGGCGAGGAATCGACCCGGCCAAAAGAGCTGTGACCTGAAATTTGCCAATCTTGAAGCCTCGTGCCTTCGCCATATGCAACATCGGGCGTTCCATCTTTCTCATGGATTTGTCCTGAGCCAATGCGGCTTTGCCAAATGCCAATGATGTAGAGGCAAGAGCGCCGCCGATCAGAGCAGTGCGACGTGAGATGCTGTAGGTCATGATCCTTCTCCTCCCAAAGAAGATATGTGTCACAGTCAATCTTGGGCGTCAGACTATCGACTGGATTGGCGAGAGGCAAAACAACAGCTTGTGATCGGTGTCATGGAGAAGAGAACGGGGACTAAAGCGAACGCATCATCAGGATATCATCAACAGAGCGGCCATCGGACTCAATGACGCCATTGGAGAGGCGACCATAAATGGTAAATCCCTCGCGTTCATAAAACCGAATACCTGCTGGATTCTCGGCACTCACGGATAATTCCAACTGAGTAAGGCCGAGACCTCGTGCTTTTGCAATGATTGTGTTCAGCAAAGTGCGAGCAAGGCCGGTCCCGCGTTGATCTGCTCGTAAATAGACCATCACAATGGAGCCACGGTGGCGCATCTTTTGGGGTTGCGCAGGTAATAGCCCAATCAGGCCAACAATTTCATCGTCAACAAAAGCCCCGTGAGCATGGCCATCAGTTAGCCTTTCAAGCCACGCATCGTCGTCTAAAGCGATCCAATCATCATAATGGCTGGCAAAGGCTTCAGGCTCCCTTTGAAGGGATTCCAGCCTTATGCATTTGAACGTTGCGAGGTCAGTCTTTATCAGCGCACGAACTTTGCCATTATTTGCCATCGACCCATCCCTGAATCAGCCAAGATGCGATGGAAAAGCCGTGTGGGACATGTGGTAGCTCACTGTCCATATCACGAGTAAGCATTTCGCGAACCTCTTCACGGGTAAACCAGCAAGCATCGGTCAGTTCGGTCTCGTCCAAGAAGATCTCGCTGCTCGTTGCCTCGGCATAGCAACCAAGCATCAATGAGGCCGGGAATGGCCAAGGTTGACTACCTGCATAGCGAACGGCCTTGATCTCGATACCAGCTTCCTCGAAAATCTCACGCCTGACAGCTGCTTCAATGGTTTCCCCTTGCTCCATGAAACCTGCGAGGGTTGAATACATAGGCGCTTCAAAACGGGTGTGATGACCAAGCAAACAACGCTCGATGCCATTTTCATCTTTGTGAATGGCGAGCATGATCACCACTGGGTCCGTACGAGGGAAATGCATGGCCTCGCAGGAAGGGCAATCCCTGCGGGCACCGGCCAAACGGATCTCGGTCTTTTGGCCACATTTGGCACAGAATTGGTGATTTTCATGCCAATGCAGCAAGCTGCGCGCCTGAGCCAGAGCCCCTACCTGATCGGGCGGCAATACACCTTTGATGCCAACTGCGCGCAAGGACCAGAGCTCATACTCATCTCCTGCTTCCAGCTCGGCGGCAGCCTCATCGCTCAAGGGAAGAGCAAGGCGTGGAGCGTTTCGTTCGCCCGGATCGGTGCCAAGCAGGATGATCTTATCCATCTCGCCGCCCAATTCCTTGGCGCGCCGCTCGCATACCAATGCGTTCCAGCGCTCACCACGTTGGCTAAGTAAAACATTGTCGCCATGCATCAGGAAAAAACGGGACCCGGTTTGCACCATCATATCAGACAGGCTGTCTTCGGTGCGATGCTCGGTATCGCGATCCAGACGATTATGGACATAGCCGACATGATCCATGGGCATCATGGCATGTTGAACTGCGAAAAAATCAGACATACAGGTCGTCCTTAAAACTGATGATGGTTGCAAACCCGCAAACCTCAAACGCAAAATCGATACAAAGGTCTAACCAAGAGCGTTCTTGATTTTCTCAATCAACTCATCGGCTTTGTCAGTTTCATAGTCTGCGGCAGGGTTCACTCCCCAGATCGGCCCAGGCCAGGCAGCGTCTGTCTCATATCGAGCGATGACATGAATATGAAGCTGACGCACCATATTGCCAAGAGCAGCAACATTTAGCTTGTCACACTGTGTGACCGATTGTAACGCTGTGGAAATGCGCGCAATTTCGTCGGTCAGGCGGTGCTGATCCTGTCCGCAAAGGTCAATCAGTTCCGCTATTCCTGCGACTTTCGGGATCATGATCAACCAAGGATAATTGGCGTCCTTCGCCAGACGGACGGTGCAAAGCTCCAACTCGCAGAGTGGGAAGGTATCGGCTTCAAGGCGGGTATCGAGTACAAAGTCGGACATATTTTCGCAATCCTTGATATCAATGAGCATAATTATGACGAAAAAGCACACAAGTGAATCACTTCTCCTCTTGCTTTAGCATCGACAAGATGACATATGGAAGGCGGAAGGTTGGCAATGGACGTTCCCCTCGCCAACCGGGTCAGGTCCGGAAGGAAGCAGCCCTAACGAGTTAAAGAGCGGGTCATCTGTTCAGCCTTCCACTTATCTCCTCTTACAATTTGGTAATCTTTACAAGCCCCAGGCACATTGTCTTTGCATGGGTGTACTTGGCCCCTTGTTTGTGCCCGTGATAAAGTTGTACATCTTCTTGGTGGGAAAACTTTCCTGAGAGATTGGTAGAAGGCAAAGGGCGCAGCGAATGGACGATACCAAGGCTGGCATGGAACAGAGCGAAGCTGGCGAAGCTCTCAAGCAGGGCTATCGTGTTCTGGCGCGTAAATATCGTCCGCAAAGCTTTGAAGACATGGTGGGGCAGGACCCACTTGTGCGCACTCTTACCAATGCTTTCGCCACAGGTCGTATTGCCCAAGCCTATATGATGACCGGTGTGCGTGGAGTAGGTAAAACCACCACAGCCCGTATCCTTGCTCGAGCCCTCAATTATGAGATTGAAGGCAAGATCGATACCCCGACGATCGAGATGAAAGAATTGGGCATTCATTGCCAGGCCATTATGGAAGGCCGCCATGTCGATATCATGGAAATGGATGCTGCCTCTCATACTTCGATCAATGATATTCGTGAAATTATCGAAGCTGCACGCTATAAACCGGTTAGCGCCCGTTACAAAGTCTATATCATCGATGAGGTGCATATGCTCTCCACAGCAGCCTTTAACGGCCTGCTGAAAACGCTGGAAGAGCCACCCGAGCACGTGAAATTCATCTTCGCGACCACCGAGATCCGCAAAGTTCCCGTTACCGTCCTGTCCCGCTGCCAACGCTTTGATCTGCGTCGTATTGATGCCCGTGTCATGGCTGATTATATGGGTAAGATCTGCGAAAAAGAGCAGGTCGATATCGAGGAAGATGCCTTGCAGATGATTGCAAGGGCAGGCGAAGGTTCAGCTCGTGACTCACTCTCGTTATTGGATCAGGCCATCGCGCATGGCGCAGGCAAGATTACAGCGGAAACGACACGTCAGATGCTTGGACTGGCAGACAGAGCTCGCATAATCGATCTATTTGAGGCACTGATGAAGGGGGATATTGCTGCTGCCCTGCAAGAGCTCAAGGAGCAATATGATATTGGCGCGGAACCTTCAATCGTTCTGTCCGATCTGGCTGATTTTGTTCATCTGGTCACTCGTTTGAAGTTGACACCAGATGCTCATTCGGATGCGGCGGCAACGGAAAGCGAAAAGACCCGTGGGCGCGAATATGCGCAGAGTTTGTCGGTGCGCGTTCTATCCCGGGCGTGGCAAATGTTGCTTAAAGGTCTGTCCGAGGTACAATCCTCGCCTCGACCTCTGGCATCGGCTGAGATGGTATTGGTGCGTATGGCTTACGTTGCTGATCTGCCAACCCCTGATGAAGCCTTGAAGATGCTGACCAACAAGGATTTCCGCCCTCCGATGCCATCTGGTGCCGGCTCTGGGCCTTCCACACCGCCGGATGCCACAGTTCCAGCAAGCTCAAATGGCCAGCCAACAGAGGCACCGCCAATTGGACGGCCATCCGGTCCAACAGCTATGGCGCGTCACGGCAATTTGGCAGCAGTGTCCGGAAGTCCGCAGCAAAGCGTTGGTACTATCGAGCAAGCTCCTGTAAAGCCTGCGAATTTGCGACTTGTCGCCAGCCAAAGCGATGATGCCTTGGCCGACAAGCAAAAGGATGCCAGTCAGCAACAGACAAGCAAGCCCAAAACGGGCAACATGCAGATCACGCGTTTTGAGCAGATTGTCGGTCTTGCAGGCAAGAACCGTGATATTGCTCTCAAAATTGCGCTGGAACAGAATGTTCGCCCCGTATCCGTGCGTCAGGGCTTCTTGGAAATTGCCTTTCAGGATCGTCCTGATCAGGCATTGATTGCCAAATTGAACCGTCGTTTGCAGGACTGGACTGGTCAACGCTGGTCGATTGAAGTGTCACGCGAGCATGGACAGGATACGCTGTCGCAACGCAAAGAGCAGGCAGTCCAGAAAGCGCGCGATGATGCAGACGCTCATCCTACTGTTGAAGCTGTTCGAAAACATTTCCCGGGCGTAAAGATCGTTGATGTACGCATCAATCGGGATTTCGAAGAGGACTATCTGGCACCGGTTGTCGAAGATGCAGCAGAATTGACAGATCAGAATTTGCTGGAAATGAGTTTGCGTGACGATGACAGTTTTGGACTGGATGATGATCTCTAATCTTGTTTTCCTCAGCTCTTGAATTTGCCCCCTTGTAGCGGCATATAGATTTCAAACTCACCTGACGGGCCAAATTGGACTGGCCAATAGCTGCTTCGTGAAGCGTTGAGAAAAGAAGGATTTGCATCATGGATATGATGAAGATGATGAAGAAGGCCAAGGAAATGCAGGCCAAGATGGCTCAGATGCAGGAAGAAGTGGCCGAAATGGAAGCTGAAGGTACAGCAGGTGCCGGCCTTGTCAAAGTGGTTCTCTCCGGTAAGGGTGAGATGAAGGGAATGTCCGTAGATCCATCTCTCATCAATGCGGAGGAAGCTGAAATCCTGGAAGACCTGATCATGGCTGCGCACAACGATGCGAAGACAAAGGTAGAAGCAGCGATGCAGGAAAAAGTCCAGCAGATGAGCGGTGATCTGGGCCTCCCGGCGGGCATGAAAATGCCATTCTAGTGCCTGCCTCGCTGGTTTGCTTTCACAAGCCAAGGCAAAAGATTAGCGCCAGCAAGGAGTTAGACCATTCAAAGTGAGGTCAACTCATCGCGACATGGTCTAAAACTGGATCACGATTTGAAGAAAAAGACACAGGCAAGCCCATGGCAAACAGAGTAGCAGGACCGGAAATCGAAAAGCTGATCCAGCTTCTGGCCAAATTGCCCGGGCTTGGCCCGCGTTCTGCCCGACGAGTGGCGTTGCATCTGATCAAGAAGAAAGACCAATTGCTGGTGCCGCTGGCGGACGCCATCAATCAGGCCGTCACCAAGGTTCAGATTTGCGAGACCTGCGGAAATATCGACAGTGCCAGCCCCTGCACAATCTGTACCGATCGGCGGCGCGATCCTGCGCTTTTGGTTGTGGTTGAAGATGTCTCCGACCTCTGGGCGCTGGAGAGAGCAGGTGTTGTCAATGCTGCCTATCATGTTTTGGGCGGCACATTATCACCGCTCGATGGTATTGGACCGGACGATCTGAATATTCCCGGACTTCTGGTACGTACGGCCAAGGGTGACATTAGAGAGATCATTCTGGCAGTCAATGCCACCGTAGAGGGTCAGACAACAGCCCACTACATCACTGATCAACTGCAAAATCAGGCTAAGGATTTACAAGCTGATAATCCAACCTTTGAGAGAATCCGCATCTCGCAATTGGCACACGGAGTGCCAATCGGTGGCGAACTGGATTATCTGGATGAAGGCACACTCCTGCAGGCCATTCGATCAAGGACATCCTTTGAGTAGAACCTAACGGTTGGATACTGACCGATTCTTCATGCTTGCGCGCTTTAGCCATTGTCGGATCAAGAGCAACATCTGCAAGCTGGCAGCACAGCCAAACCAGCCATAGGCCCATGCAGCGCCTTCCGCACCTTGAACAGGCACCAAAATCATGGATGCGCCAAACGATGCGATCAGTGAGAAAAGGGCTGCATAGAGGCAGAGCTGGTAAGACCCGGCTGACGGCAGACAGAAGCCAAGAAATGTGCCCAGGAACACAGGCATGGAGATAAGGCCGATCGTGCAAAAAAGTGTGGAATGGACAGCAAATTCTGATCCGTAAACCACTCTCAATACCCATTCTCCAATTATCAGGGTGCCTAACCAGAAGATGATGCCCATTCCGATTGCAATGCAGGAACCAGTGCCGATAATTGCCCAAAACCGTTTGCCATTGGCTTGCTCATAGGCCGTGGCCAGAGGTGAGCGAACCGCTTGCCCCAGAACATTCACCACCATGCTGCCAAGCAAGATGAAATAGGTAAGAGCTGCAAAAATACCGAGTTCAGCCGTGCCAGCACTTTGTTCCAGCATCAACCGAGGTATATTGATGGCGATGGCTGTAGCGAAACTGGCCAACCCAATCGGCATCGCATGTTTGGCAAGAGAGAAGAGCGCAGATCCGCTTAGTCCGTGCCGCTCGGCATTCTTGTCGCGATAGGGTGCGGCCATGACAAGACGATCGAAAAAGAGTAGAACCCCAACCCAACCAGCTGCATAACAGGCGAGAGACAGAACAATGTCCTGACTGGTCCAATAAAGAAGAGCGAACAGGGCAGTGCTTATAATCGCACGCACCATCATGCTCTTGCCGACCTTGTCCATCTGGTTCACCCGTTGCGGCAGGGCATACAGCATGTCAGAGGAGGCTTCTGCCATTTTTGCAATGGCGACCAGCAAGATTACCAATCGCACTTGCGGGCCATCTCCAAAGATGAATGCGAGGGCAATGATAAGAAAGGTTGCCGGGATCAGACTCAGGAGCCGAAGGCGCCAAAATGTTCCAAAAGAATGGTCCTCACCACGATAGGTGACATAGACAGTGCGCAATGAAAGATTGAAGAAGATCTGAACTGGAGTGGTCAATGCCAATGCCAATCCATATTGGCCCACATGTTCGGCACCACCACCACGAGCGAGCAAAATAACCAGAAGCCATTGTAGCCCGGAAAACACACCCTGGCTTAAGAGCATCCAGATGAAATTCTTCTTCAGGGTCATGATCTGGCCTGATTGGCTTGAGGTTCAAGAAGTTCAGATGAACTGAGCTTGAGCGGTCAATTGATATTTCAAGGCACGATAACAGGCATCTCGACGTTTCTGAACAATCGGCTGCATATAGCGACGAGCATGCTGCAGATTGCGTTTGGATTGTTCTTCAAGCAGAGCGGGATCGTTCAGATTGTCGTCTACACGTTTTGTGAAAGTATCAATGCTCAATTCATTGACCATTTGCATGTCATCCAACAACTCGGGAGCGCCTCCAACCCGATTGGAGACAACGGGCAGAGCGCGGGCCATGGCTTCGATGACCACCCGCGGCAAACCTTCCTGTCGAGAAGGTAGAATAAGCATATCAGCACGATCCATCGCGTCCCATACAGCCTCGCCTGCCTTGAGTTGACCTACAAAGGTGATGTGATCATCAATGCCAAGCTCAACGGCTTTTGCTTCAAAATCGGTGCGCATGGGACCATCACCAATCAGGTGAAGATGAATATCGCGATTCTGCCTTTTGAATTCTGCCATCATGCCAAGAGAAATATCGTGTCCCTTGTACCAATTTTGCATCATCGCAACCTGCACCAGATGCAATGTTGGTTTGGCAAAACTATCTGCCGTGCGATGGTGTTCACTAAGCCCTTCGATCGGCAGATCGAGAGATGTATAATGAAAGGCACGTGTCTTGGGCCCGGGTGCATAATCTCTCTGTAGGGTATCACGTGTTACATAGGATGCAGTCTCAGCTCGACGGCACAGGAACTTGCAGCTATTGGTGAACATCCACTGAAAAACGGAAGCGAGCGGATGTTGCAAACTCTCCTTGGAATAGGCATGCGCAGGATCTCCAACCAGTTCAATGCCATAAGGGCGACCAACAGCCATCATCACATGTCCCATCAGATTCCCTGCCGTACTGGGAGAACGCACAAGCACGGTGCCGCTCTTGTCCCTTGCTATACGGATCATCTGGGCGATCACCTTGGGCAGAGCTTTCAAAAAGCGTTTGGGACCTTGATAGGAGGGAAGAGGCTCAAACCGTACTTTGGGTCCTTCGACTGGACGAGCGGCTTCATCTTCCTTTTCAAATAGCCGGGCCACCACGACAACCTCGTCGAACGCATCGCAATAGCGTTTGAAGAAATCGTAATCCATATTATAGGAAGCAGGTTTTCCATCATGAAGGGTGAATGTGCCATCTAGCACGACATAAAGACGACGGAAACTGTCTGGATGGTCAACACTATCGCTGACTTGATCCAGGGACAAAGATCCCTCACGCGTGCTTGGCTTAAACATTGGATACCCCAGTTACACAATACAAAATCGGAGTTTGTTAAGTTCAGTTATAACCACAAGACTCCTAACAACCATCTAATTGGAGGAAAATTTGTCGCAGTTTATTGGAGAGTAGCGAGAAGATTTATGCTGCGTTGCAAAATAAGTGAGTATTTACGGAAAAAGCACTCGAACCAAGTAGATTTTACAATGCTTCTAGTCTAGAACTCACGCGATTGGTTCTAAGCCAATTTACAACCGTTATGTGTGGGGACCATGACATCGTGAAAAGCGGCTTCTATCTTTCGTTCTTGTTTGGAATGGCGTCTTGCCTTGTCCCTGTTGCTTCTTCCCATGCGCACGAACATGGAACAGCAGCGGATTTTCAGGCAACTTCTGCAATTCCCAAGCTTGATAGACGTGTGTTTTCACCCAGTCCGGGCGAGCTGAATGCAATTGGCATAATAGCTTCCATTCCAGATCCTGCATTGATTGAAAATGGTCAAAGCGGTTTGACCATAACACCCATCACCATGGTTGGCCGATGGACGATTAAAAGTGTTAGAACGCAAGACAACAATCTACGCAAGGTTCAAAAAATATTGCTCAATCCAGCGGTACTGACATTGCGGAAAAATGGTCAATTCACCATGACGACAGGGTGCGCGCACAACACG
This sequence comes from Cohaesibacter gelatinilyticus, assembly GCF_900215605.1. NCBI lineage: Bacteria > Pseudomonadati > Pseudomonadota > Alphaproteobacteria > Hyphomicrobiales > Cohaesibacteraceae > Cohaesibacter > Cohaesibacter gelatinilyticus. The sequence continues at coordinate 15,676 of NZ_OBEL01000010.1, forward strand.
GGAACCATTCTTTGGAATGAAGAGCAGTTTTCTCTCGGAATGGTGTTGAGCAACGAAACCAAATGTAACAAGGCGCAAAGACAAGTCGAGCAAAGAATCTTGCAGATCCTCCATCAGGTCAGCCAGCTGGAGCGTAAGGATGCAGATCAGGTATCATTCCAGGATGAAAGTGGTCAGGATCTGATTACGCTCTCACGTGCAGAATAGGTACCCTTTTATTTAGCGCACATATTCATCGCCCGGCATCAGAGGCAAATGCGATTGTGTGGATCCCGCAGCAACTTTTCTGCCCTCGGCATTTTGGATCCCATCAGTAGCAAGGTTGAGCTCACTTTCCTGTACATCCACGTCCTCAATTTTGCGACCTCGCTTGACGATCTTGGATGTTGAGGTCTGTATTTGCTCGATATCCCTGACCGCGTGCTGAAAATGGCTCTGTAATTTTTGTACTCGATCATCAAGGCGGTAGATATCTTCCATCAACAGCGCCACTTCTCGTTGAATGATATGAGCCTGCTCACGCATTTGGGCATCTTTCAAAATCGACTGAACCACCTGGATGGACAGCATCAGAAGAGACGGCGAAACAATTACGATCCTGACGCGATGCGCCAGTTGGATTATGTCCTCGAACTGTTCATGTAGATCAGCAAATAGGCTTTCAGACGGTACAAACATGAAAGCAGTTTCTTGTGTCTCTCCGACGATAAAATAGCGATCAGCAATATTCTTGATATGCTTTTTCATATCCTGACGGAAGCTGGCCCGTGCTGCCTTGTCTTCTTCCGCATTCTGGGCGTCATCAATCAAGGCCCATCCTTCCATCGGGAATTTGGCGTCCACGATCAATACGGCACCGTCATCGGGTAGATGGATGACGCAATCAGGTCGTTTGCCATTGGAAAGCGTATATTGAAAATCGTAGGCATTGGATGGCAAACCATCGGCGATGATTGCTTCCATGCGCCCCTGACCAAAAGCGCCTCGCGTCTGCTTGTTCGCCAAAATATGCTGAAGTTCCACCACCCGACCTGACAGGTCGGTAATATTGGTTTGTGCCTTGTCGATGACCGCCAGACGTTCATGCAAGGCACGCAAATTATCATGAGTTGCCTTTTGTTGTTCTCCCAGGCTTTTGTTCAATGATTGCCCCAGTCGGTGGCCCATACCATCCATGCGGGTGGTCAAAGCCTGTGCCAGTTCGCTTTGGCGGGTGGAAAAAATCTCCGCCATGCTTTGCATGCGGCCAGTCATTTCAACTTGCAAACGTTGCATCTCGTCGACCTGAGCTTGCCGGGCACGGTTTTGACTCTGGTTCATGGATAGCTCCAACGCCCGCTGACGATTGGTGCGTGCCAGGGTCCATAACAGCCAAATCAACAAAAAGGTCAGAAAAGCAACGCCGCAAAACAATAATTGAAATCCGGTCAAATGTTGCTGGCCTATGCTCAAAACAGTCTCATTCATGATGCGAGTATAGATCGATTCGGATTAAGGAAAAACAAAAAGAGAACATATCGAATTCCGGAGCAATGCCGAATGCCGTTCAAAGCTGCGTAAATCGCCGCTTTTGCCTGACTTGATCATTGACCGGGAAGCGGATTCGGCCTATCTCACCTCCATGGCACTTATGGATATCGTTACATTGCCGGACCCGATCCTGCGAGAGCAGTCAGCGCCGGTAGAGCGCGTGGATGATGATCTGCGCCGCCTTGTCGAGAATATGTTTGAAACCATGTATCACGCTCCGGGTATTGGTCTGGCTGGTGTACAGGTGGGCGTGGCACGGCAGATCTTCACCGTTGATTGTGCGAAGGAAGGGGAAGAAAAAGCCCCGATATGCATGATCAACCCAAAAATCATCTGGCAATCAGATGAGCTGTCCGTCTATGACGAAGGCTGCCTATCGATTCCTGATTTCTACGCGGAAGTTGAACGCCCGGCCGAAATCAAGATTCAATATCTGGATCAGTTTGGTAAAGATCAGGAGCTACAGTGTGATGGTCTTCTGGCCACCTGCGTTCAGCATGAGTTTGATCATCTCAATGGCGCGTTGTTCATCGACTACCTGTCCAAGTTGCGTCGCGACCGGGTGATCAAGAAATTCACCAAGCTTGCTCGCCAAAAAGAAAAACACGCCATTCTCTGATTTTATTACCCCCACCTGCAATAACGGGGGCAAATGCCAAGGACCCTTGCCATGCTGCGCGTCGTGTTTATGGGAACGCCTGATTTCGCCGTTCCAACCCTGATGGAAATTGTAGGCCAGGGCCATGAGGTCGTGGCAGTGTATAGCCAGCCACCTCGTCCCGCTGGACGTGGTATGGAAGAACGCAAGAGCCCGGTGCATGAAAAGGCAGAGCTGCTTGGGCTTCCAGTCTTCACGCCAACTTCTCTGCGTTCCGAAGAAGAGCAGGCAAAGTTCGCGGCATTGCAAGCTGATGTCGCTGTGGTTGTGGCATATGGATTGCTGCTGCCGAAAGAAATCCTGGAAGCGCCCGAAAATGGCTGCCTCAATCTGCATGGCTCACTCTTGCCGCGTTGGCGAGGTGCAGCGCCAATCCAGCGGGCAATCATGGAAGGCGATGCTGAGACCGGTGTGGAAGTCATGCGTATGGGTGAAGGACTGGATACCGGTCCGGTTTGCATGATCGAGCGCATTACGATCTCTGAGAATATGACTGCTGGTGATCTGCATGACCGAATGATGGTGCTGGGAGCTGATCTGATGGTGCGCTCGTTGGCAGCACTGTCTCGCGGAGCGCTCGCTGAGCAAGAGCAAGATGAAGAAGGCGTACTCTATGCCAAGAAGGTCGAGAAAGCAGAGAGCCGTATCGATTTTTCCAAGCCTGCTCAGGATGTTCACAACCATATTCGTGGGCTGTCACCCTTCCCCGGTGCCTGGTGCGAGATGGAAATCAAAGGCAAGAAACAGCGCGTGAAGATCATCCGCTCTGAATTGGCTGATGGTTCAGGTGAGCCAGGCTCTGTTTTGGATGAGGACATGACCATCGCCTGTGGTGAGGGAGCTGTCCGCCTGATCGAGCTGCAGCGCTCCGGCAAGGGTGCGATGAATGCAGAAGACTTCCAGCGCGGTGCAGCTCTCAAGATTGGAGAGACGATCGCCTGATGCCTCGCTACAAGCTTTTGATCGAATATGATGGGCGCCCTTTTTCCGGTTGGCAGCGCCAGGACAATGCGCCGAGTGTGATGGGTCTGATTGAAGATTGCATTTTCAAGTTTGCAAGGGAACGTGCCGCTGTTTTCGGAGCTGGCCGAACAGATTCCGGGGTGCATGCCACGGGGCAGGTCGCACATTTGGATCTGGAGCGCGATTGGCACTCCCAAAAGCTTGTTGAAGCACTCAATCACTTTTTGAAAGAGACTGGTGTTGCCATTCTTGGTGCATGGAAAATCACCGATGAGTTCGATAGTCGTTTCACTGCTATTCGTCGCTATTATCGCTATCGTATCTGCAATCGCCGAGCACCGCTGACCTTCGAGCGTGGTCGAGCATGGCAATATAGCTATCCCATCGATATCGATCTGATGCAGCAAGGTTGTGAGCTGTTAATCGGGCACCATGACTTTACGACCTTCAGGGCAACAGCTTGTCAGGCAAAGAACCCGTGGCGCACCATGCAATATCTCAAGGTTATCCGTGAAGGAGAATGGGTCTATCTGGATGCAATGTCCCGATCCTTCCTCCATAACCAGATTCGTTCTTTTGTTGGGTCACTTGTCGAAGTTGGGTCTGCCCGCAAGCCGGTGGAATGGATCACGGAAATTCTCGAAGCAAGAGATCGTCGTGCCTGCGGTCCCGTTGCTCCGCCTGATGGGCTCTATCTGACACAGGTGGACTATCCAGAGGATCTGGATTACATCATTCCAGAAGAGCCCTGGGTTGGGTACCAAAAAAAATAGCCAAACCGGCTCGAAGATTTTAAGTTACGGGTCTTGCGTCAGCCCCTTCGCTTATCAGGGGAAGGCTTTGCGCGATCTCGCTCAAGATAGCGGCACTGGTAATGCCCAAAATCATGGTCAGTACGGTCAAGCCCAGCGCAATGCTCATTCCTTGATCGAGAATGAAGTCCAGCAGACGATAAGTCAGCCATAGGGCCGTGCCATAAACGCCTACCATTACGATCAGCACCATCTCGCCAGCAACAACACCGCCGGTAACCATGGCACTTGGCAACAGGATCAGCATCAGAACAATGACACTCATCCAGTTATAGCTGACAATGAGGGGGATCAGACGATCTCGAAATCCCATGGGGCCGGACAGAATGAAGAAAGCCAAAGGCACGGTACCCCAATCCAGAAAGAGCTGCAGAGGCAGATAAAAGAGCCCGCCTTCTCGCATGAGCAAGCTATTCTCGATGGTGCCAAAACCGATGGCATAGAGAAGGCTGATTGTCTCCACAATCACCATGGCTATGAAGGAGCGCACCAATCCAGTTGATGTGGCATCGACTTTATAAAGGGCTTCACGATCACCGCGCACAAATGCCCATACGACTTCCAGATGAAAGAAAATATATCCGATCAAGACAGCGATGCTCCGCTCTGCAAATAACTCCAGCTTAGGACCAGCACCTTATAGCGGATGATGAGGTCAAGACAGGTAAAAAGCGAAACTGTCAAAAGAGAAATGCGAAAGGGAAGATCGCAGTCACACCATAGATAAAAACAAGATGAGGAACATTCGGGAAAACTGTTTCGCCTTATAGCAAGTTGTTAGCAATCATCACAAAATTGCCAGACAAAGTGCCCCTGCTGCAAACAGATAGGAATAGCTTTTGGTGACGAACAATTCACGGCCAACCAATCCTGCGGTGAGCCAAAGGCAAAAGACAGAATAGATTGCCCCCAAGCCACCCCAAATCAGAAATGGAAGACTGGGCAAAAGATCAAACATCCAACCGATCACCAGAAAAAATACAGGAAGAACAAGCTTGAATCGCAGGTGATTGAATGAAATGGCAATTGGGAACATAGCGTCAGGCATCCCTTTTCCATAGGCCACAAGCATCAAAAAAAGTGGTCCAATGGAAAGAGGGATGAGCGACAAAAATGTCAGAAGGACTGCACCAAAGATCGGCATCTCATCGCTGATAAGATGCAGAACACCAAGGCCAATGCCCACCATTGCCATCAACGGCAAGAGTGAGAGGATGAAATCCCCAAATCCGATGGGCTGATCCTTGGCCATGGCCAAATCCTTGTGTGGTATTATTTGTTTGGTGGGAAATAACTCAGCAGGAACTGATAGTAGATTTCTGCCAGTTTCTCCAAATCCTCCACGGCAATTCGTTCATCAATCTGATGCATGGTCTGTCCGACCAAACCAAATTCGATGACTGGACAATAATCTTTGATGAAACGAGCATCAGACGTCCCGCCACCGGTGGAGAGCTCTGGCTGCTTGCCGGTTACCTTGGTCACCGCAGCCGAGAAGGAAGAGATCAGATTTTCAGCTTTGGTCAAAAAGACCTGGCTGACATCCCGTTCCATGGATAGCTCAGCTTCAAAGCCTTCTGGCAAACCGCATTCTTCAATCCCCTGACGAACAAAAGCTTCAACTTTGTCCTTGTTCCAGAGATCATTGTAGCGACAATTGAAGCGAGCTGAAGCGCTGGCCGGAATGACATTGGCGGCTGGGTTGCCGACATCAAAGGTCACGAATTCGAGATTGGTTGGTTGGAAGAACTTGGTGCCTTCATCCATGATCTTGTAATTGATATGAGCGACAATCTTGGCCAGCAATGGAACAGGGTTATATGCCAGATGCGGATAAGCCACATGACCTTGTTTGCCTTTGATGGTGAGACGTCCGCTTTGGCTGCCACGTCGTCCTACTTTGATGGCATCCCCCAGCTCATTTGGGTTGGTTGGCTCGCCAACGATTGATGCACTGAATTTTTCACCACGATCAGCCGCCCATTTTAAAAGTTTGATGGTGCCGTTAATGGCTGGTCCTTCCTCATCACCTGTGATCAGGAAAGAAATGGTGCCTTTGGGTGCACCATATTCTGCCACATAGCGCAAAGCTGCGGCGGCGAAGGCAGCAACGCCGCCTTTCATATCTGCGGTGCCGCGGCCATAAATCATGCCTTCTTTGATCTCACCAGAAAAAGGCGGCAGGCTCCAAAGACTTTCATCACCCGTTGGCACCACATCGGTATGACCGGCAAAGCTCAAATGTGGGCCTTCGCCTCCAGAAATCTTGGCAAAGAAATTTTCAATGTCTGGTGTATCAGTATCGGAAAAGACAGGGCGTGCTACTTCAAATCCGGAAGGGGACAGCAAGCTTTCCAGATAGCTCAACGCTCCTCCCTCAAGAGGGGTCACACTTGGACATTGAATGAGCTTTTGAGTAATCTCGAGTGCGGTCGGCGGTTGGGGCATATTGGCAAGACTTCTTTTGAAACAATGGCGGGGTGGGCCGTGGCAATCTAGAAGCTTGCGTAACAGCTTTCAAGACGTAGCCGAGCATAAATCTCAAATGGTACCAGCTGCTTGTCCTGATCGTTCAGACTTGCTTTTCAAGACTCCCAGATCAACAAAATAAATGGCCCAGAATGGCAACATGGCGCTCAAATAGATGACTCTTTCCTGCAAACCGACGCTGCACTCCAGTGGAATATGTGGAGCCAGAACGCTCAAGGTTGCCAAAACAGGCAGCGCATAGGCAAAAAAGCTGAAATGCCCTCGGCCTTTGGCACGCAGTCGTTTGATAACAACACAATACCACATGAAGAAGAAGACCGAAGCCATCAACACCAGACTGGCATAATAGAGCATGCCCATAGGTCGAGTAGGATCCAGTGCGCAAAGATAATTTTCATGCACTCGGAACAGAAAGGCACCGGCGGCTTCCATGGGAACCAATATCAGATGAGCCACCCAAAATTCTTTGCGGGAAATTCTGCCAGCGCTATCGAACAACAAGCCTTCAAATGTCATGAAGCTATCCTTGTGTTAGAGGCTCGGGAAATAAATTCAAGCATGCTTTGGAATGCTGGTCCATGATCATCCTCAAATTATTTGACAGTCTCCCCACTATCGTTAAGCTATCACCTCCCATCCAATGGATCGTGCATCACTCACGGCCTCAATCCCAACTTTTACCGAATTGACCTCAATGGATAATCTCAAAGGCTCCTTGTTCATGGTGCTGGCCATGTTTGCCTTCACTCTCGAAGATTCCTTGATCAAGGCCATTGCAGCGCGCTTGCCAGTGGGTGAAATCCTGATCTTGTTTGGAGCAGGGGGCATGCTCATCTTTGCGCTTACGGCTTTCGTCAAATCTGAACCCGTGCTCTCAAAAGCCATGATGTCGAAAACCATGATTATCCGCTCCGTGTTTGAGATTTCCGGCCGTCTATTTTATACCATCGCCATTGCTCTATCACCACTATCCAGCGCATCTGCTATCCTTCAGGCGACACCATTGGTCGTTGCTGCAGGAGCTGTTCTTGTTTTTCACGAGAAAGTTGGGTGGCGTCGGTGGCTGGCAATTTTCATCGGCTTTGGTGGTGTGGTGATGATCTTGCGGCCCGGAGCGGGAGATTTTGAGCTGATGTCCATTTTTGCGCTTCTTGGTGTCATTGGATTTGCAGGGCGGGATTTGGCTACGCGTGCCGCTCCGCCTCATCTAACCAACGCGCAATTGGGCATTCTTGGTTTTCTCATGCTGGTCATCGCGGGCATCATTGCCACTCTTTACACAAAGACCTGGATTGCTCCCGACTGGGGAGAGACAGGATATCTGATTGCAGCAATTGTGATCGGTGTGCTGGCTTATAACGCACTGACCATGGCAATGAGGATGGGGGAAATTGGCGTTGTCGCTCCATTCCGCTATACCCGTCTGGTGTTCGCCATGATCATTGGTGTTTGGTTTTTCAACGAGGCTCCGGATCAGTGGACGTTGCTGGGCAGCGCCATCATCGTTATCTCCGGTCTCTACACTCTGGTTCGCGGTAACAAGTAGACAGATCAAGAGGATCTGTTTGTTGCCACGCCGGGTTTGTTGTTAGATTGGGGCATTATCAAGAGCATCAAAGATCTCTTGCGCGGCATTCAATCCATTGATTGCCGCGGGCAGGCCGCCGTAAACCGCCATTTGCCAAATCACCTCGGTGATCTCGCGTCTTGTGGCTCCAACAGCAAGGCTGTGTTCGATATTGACTTTGAGCTGTGGCGCTGTTTGCCCCCCAAGTGCCGTCAGTGCTGCCAATGTTGCCAGCTGACGGGTTCGCGCATCCAGCCCCTCCCGACTATAATGGCGGCCATAAGCCCACTCTATTAGGCTATCGCTCATATCCGGCACCAGTTCATCATAGCGCTCTGATATAGCTTGCTTCAAATGGGGATGATGTTGTGCGCAATAAGCAAGGCCCTGTTCAAGAGCGTCGTCTTTCAAGATATTTTTGTTCGGTTGCTGAGAGGTCTGTGTGTTCAGAATTGTCATGATCGTTCTGTTCCATCAAATGCTGGCGCTCCATATCGTCATAGAGCATGATTTTGTGATCCAGAACGGGAAGAGTGGCTTCAAGATCTGAGATTTTATCCAGAACTTTCTGTCTTTGTACCTGAAGCATGGTCTTGCGCTGCTGCCCGGTTTCTGGCCCTTTGCTTCGTAATTGAGCGTAGCGAACCATATCGGCGATACCCATTCCCGTTCTTTTCAAAGCTGCAAGAAAATCAAGCCATCGGACAATGTCATGACCATATTGTCGTCGACCGCCCGCATCACGATGAGCGGACGGCAGCAAACCAACCTTTTCGTAATATCGAATGGTGTGAACGGATAGGCCGGACAACTTTGCCAGATCACCAATTTTCATTGCGAATTTCCATATCTAGAGATTGGGGAACGGGGTGAGTGAAGCTTCAAGGGCAGCGGTATCTTCATAAAAGCGATACTGGCTGATCTTGCCATTACCCAGATGACACAGACAAGCCCAATGGCTGCGAAAATCCCTACTGGTCAAACGGGTTTTATGATGAAAATACCCTGTTGCGATTGCTATGGTATCATCTTGAAAAGAATGATTGATTTCAAAAACATGCGTATCGAAACAAGAGTTGAGTGTGTCGAAAAATCGAGTAATCTGGGAATGACCCGCATAGGAGCCATATATCGGTATGTGATCGGATTTTTCTTCTCTCACACCAATAAAAACAGCATCGGGATTGACATGTTTTTCGAGGCTGGCCTCAATGCCATCTTGTTTTAATGTGTAAAAAAGCTGTTCGATAATTGTCAGCTGTGAAGAGTCGGATTTTGTGTTGTCGGTCATGTGTAAACTCCATGAAAATGATGCCCGACACCATCATCTAATTGCTAGAGTGCACTCTAGGTCAAGAGGTGATTTCATCAAATTCTCAAGGGGGAGCTTTCCAAAGGCGTAAAGCGTCGGCGATATTCACTGGGAGACAGGCCGACAATCTTTTGAAACAGTTTGCGAAAGGCGGATATATCCAGATAACCAACATTGGATGCGATTGTTTCGACACTTTCCTTCGTCAGTTCCAACAGCTCTCGTGCCTTGTTGATACGCAAGCGCTGCAAATAGTCCGACGGTGTATGACCGGTCGCAGCTCGAAAGCGTCGCAAGAATGTTCGTTCTTCCTGTCCAGCAATGTTTGCCATTTGAGGAACACTGACAGCTGATTGATACTGAGCATGCAGCCAGTGCTGTACTTTCAATATCTGGTCGTCTCCATGTGTGAAACTGGGTGAAAACAAATCGTAATAGCTTTGTTCTCTCAAGCCCGGATCGATCAAAAAAAGTCTTGCAGTCTCAAGCATGGTTGAAAGCCCCAGAAAACGGGCAATGATCTTCAAGCCTAAATCTGTCCATGCCATGAGACCGCCAGCTGTGATGACATCTCCTTCATCAATGACCAGCCGCTCGGTCTCCAGCTTCACTTGCGGAAACTCGTCACTGAATATTTCGGCCAAACCCCAATGGGTGGTTGCTCGTCGTCCGTCCAAAAGACCTGAAGCAGCCAACAGAAATGTTCCAGCACATACCGAGCAGATCAGTGCTCCCCTCTTATGATGACGTAAAATCCAGTTGGACAACGCTTTCAGTTCATCGCCCTGCGGACGGGCGGAAAAACTTGGCGGCAGGATCACAGCGTCAAACTTGCCGTCATGGTTGTTTGAAAAGTCTTGGATGATTTCAACGCTCATAGTACCAGTTGGTGAGGCTATGGGAGAGCGATACCGACCCGTTGCTTCAAAAAGATCCTTCAGACCCCAAATTGCAGCTTTTTGGGCGTCTGGATATTCGGCAATTCCAATATGTATCATGCGCTTGTTCGTTAAATTTGTCGGATTTTGCGCGCATTATGTCATATGCGCCAGTTCTGCACAATGAATGAAGAGGGTAGCCTGATTGGAGTGAATGGACATGCATCCTGGCATCGGGGGCATAACAATCGAATTTGTCGTTTAGATCAACTCTCGGAATGTGATAATGAAGCCGTACACAATGACCCGCCGCTCAGTTTTATCTGGACAAGAAAGTACTTCTGATGTCGAAATCGCAAGCATTCAAATTGGAAATTTTGATGTTCTGGTACTTTCTGATGGCCATTTCAATCTCCCCGGCAACTGGTTTGTAAATGGGGAAGTAAAGCATCGCCAACAAGCAGGTGATCCTATCAAGGTTGGAGCAAATGTATGGCTGATACGGTCCAAAGAACGTGTGATATTGGTCGATACCGGAGCCGGACCGATTTTCTCCAGAACAAGACCAACAGCAGGCAAACTCGACGATTTGCTGGCCGCAGAGAAACTCGATAAAGCCGAAGTGACTGACATTGTCATCACACATATGCATGCCGACCATATCGGTGGATTGATGGGCCCCGATACCGGCGGTTACAGCAATGCAAAAATACATCTGGCAAAAGCGGAGTGGGACTTTTGGGCAGACCCAGATCTGACATCCAAAGTGTCTGAAAGCATGAAACCTCTGGTTCAGTTGGCGCAATCGGTCACTTCATCTATCGCCAATCGCATAATCAAATATGAAAATGAAGCTGAAATTGTTGCTGGGGTGCATTTGATATTTTTGCCGGGGCATACGCCCGGGCATAGCGGTGTTTTGATTGCTGATGAAGGCCAGGAACTATCGATTGTCGGTGACGCAATCATTGCGGAAATTTTGCAATTCCAGAGCCCGGATATTTCTTACATATTGGACATTGATCCGGAAATGGCAATCAAAACGCGGACGAAATTGCTTGCCAATCTGGCGCGGTCAGGCAGACTGATGGCTGCTACTCATTTGACCTATCCAGGTATTGGCCGTGTCACACAGGATGGAGATGCTTTTGAGTTTCATTCCCTGGCCTAGAGTGCAAAAAGCCCTTGCAAGATAACTCCTGCAAGGGCTTTTATCATCGAGATGAAGCACCGAATTAGTCGCGCAGCAGCTCGTTGATCGAGGTCTTGGAACGGGTCTGTGCATCTACACGCTTCACGATCACAGCGCAATAAAGGCTCGGACCAGGAGTGCCGTCTGGCAGTGGCTTGCCTGGTAGAGCACCTGGAACAACAACACTGTAAGCAGGCACTTCGCCAACGAAGACTTCACCGGTGGAACGATCGATAATTTTGGTGGAAGCACCAATATAAACGCCCATGGACAAAACGGCCCCTTCGCGAACGATCACGCCTTCGGCTACCTCTGAGCGAGCGCCGATGAAGCAATTGTCTTCGATGATGACCGGACCTGCCTGAAGCGGCTCCAGAACACCACCAATGCCAGCACCACCGGAAATATGAACATTCTTGCCAATTTGGGCACAAGAACCAACGGTCGCCCAGGTATCAACCATGGTACCTTCGTCCACATAAGCGCCAAGATTGACGAATGAAGGCATCAAAACGGTGCCGGGAGCGATATAGGCAGAGCGACGCACAACGCAATTCGGTACGGCGCGGAACCCGGCATTGTCAAAATCTACTGCACGCCAGCCATCGAATTTACTGGCCACTTTATCCCACCAGGTTGCATCACCCGGTCCGCCTTTGATAACTTCCATCGGGTTCAGACGAAAAGACAGCAAAACTGCTTTCTTGAGCCATTGATTGACAACCCAGTTGCCATCTTCGCCTTTTTCAGCGACGCGAGCCTTGCCTGCATCCATCAGGTTCAGAGCCGCCTCAACAGCATCTCTGACATCACCTTGAGTGCTGGTAGAGATGGTATCGCGATTGTCAAAGGCTTCATTGATGGTGGTTTCAAGAGCCGCAATATCAATTTGTGTCATGCCAGATCGTTCCATAGGTCTGTTCAATCAATGCTCCGAAATTGGCAAAAACCAAATCACCGGGGCAGGGTCTATTGGCGCCAAACCATAAGCATCAAGGGCGTGGAGTCAATCAAACAATCGGCTGCAATCAGAATAATCATTACCCATTGAACGTTGAGGTTGGTTTAAAAATTTGTCCAATCTTCGGAATTGATCGAGAGGAACTTCATACCGTCAGACATCATTCGATAGGAAGTTCAACGCAAATCCTGTAATCTGGCCGGATTGTGGGAGGTTGCCAATGGATTATGCGGCTTCAATCAGTGCTATCATCATTGTCAACATATTGGCATGGATCACTCCGGGCCCCAACATGCTTGCGGTGATTTCTGCTTCACTTGGCTCAGGACGAAGACATGGCCTGGCAACAGGGCTTGGTTTGTCATGCGGGGCGACAATATGGGCAATTCTGGCTGTATTTGGTATCGTGGTTCTATTCGAGCTGTTTCCCGCGATGGTTCAGATCCTCAAATTTTCAGGTGCAGTTTACCTGATCTGGTTGGGTGTGAAAGCATTGCGTGCCAGAGCGAAAGAATTGGAGACTTTGGCGTCAGATGCAAAGAATGAAAATTCGCTATGGGGTGCCTTCAAGACAGGATTGCTTGTCAGTTTGACCAATCCAAAGGCTGCATTTTTCTTTGGTTCGATCTTGACCGCTTTCATACCGACAAATGCACCAAGCTGGTTTCTGGGAGTGATCGTGTTGCTGTGTCTCCTACTGGCTATCTGTCTCCATTCCATAACAGCAACATTTTTCTCGACAGCAATTGTGCTCCGAACCTTTTCCGGATTCAGGAGAAAGATGAATGCAGCTTTCGGGATGTTATTCGTTGGAATGGGATTGATCAGCGCCTATTCAGTGATCCGAAACGGGGTTGCATCTTGATTTGCTGAGTCGGACTTTTAAAAAACGCCCCACCCGACAGGATGGAGCGTGTAATTTGTGGTCTTGTTTTGCCGTCTGCGGCGCTGGCAATTAAGCGCTCTTGCGGCGATCTTCACCATCATATTCCATGTCGGTTGTTTCGCGACGGTCAAGTGGACCACGGCGCAAGGACATGATGAAGTCGGATACTTCGCTCTGTAGTGTTGCTGCATCAGCATTCATGCGTTCTGCTGCGTTGAGTACAAAGTCGGCAGCCTGACCGGTTTCCTTGGCATTGTCGGACACGTCATTGATGTTGGAAGCCACTTGCTCGGTACCGGCATAGGCTTCTTCAACATTCTGTGCGATTTCAGCAGTCGCAGCACTTTGCTGCTCAGCAGCTGCAGCCACTGCAGAGGTGATCTCTTCGATCTGGGCAATGGTATTCGAAACGTTGGAGAAAGCGCTAACCGCTTGCTTGGTGGCACCCTGAATTTCCTGGATTTGCTCGGAGATTTCTCCGATGGCCTTCCCGGTTTGACCGGCCAGATCTTTCACCTCTCCGGCAACAACGGCAAAACCTTTGCCCGCTTCACCTGCGCGTGCTGCTTCAATGGTGGCATTCAATGCCAGCAAGTTGGTTTGCTCGGCAATGGCGGAGATCAACTCAACCACATGGCCAATGGTATCTGCAGCTCGAGAGAGCGAATTGATTTTCTCTTCACCTTCCTGAGTTTGTGACACGGCCTGTGCGGCGATTTCAGCTGAGCGTCCAACTTGATTGCCAATTTCTGCGGAGGAAGCAGACAATTCCTCAACTGCTGCAGAGACTGTCTGAACATTGATGGATGTCTCATGGGACGCTGAAGCTACGATGGATGCGCGTTCATTGGTGCTGTTCGCGCTCGATCCCATACTGTTCGCGGTCTCACTCATCTGTTGACCAGCTTCGCCAAGATTGGCTGCAATGACCTTGGTGGCTTCTTCGAAATGAGATGTTTTTTCAGCAAAGTCCTGAATGCGGCTCTGCACAGTTTCAACAGCTGCATTGAGCTGATTGGAGTAAGCCAGAAAACCACCATGCATACCGCCAAGCAGGATGCGACGATAATAGCGGTTCCGTGCCAGAGCAGATGTGGATGCCACAGCTTCTCGCATGAAGGTGTCCGCATGATCGGCAGCATAATTTGCCGCGGTCATCAGATCGCGAATGGAGCCTTTGTCCATATCTTCATCAGTGCGGGCCTCCAGATCACCTTGACCTAATTTACGTAAGGTCTCAGTTGCATGCACAACCGAGCGTTCAGTTTGAAGCGTAAAGAATGTGGAACCAAGAATGGCGATCGCAGCAATGCCTGCCAGTGCATAGGCCAATATATCGGTGATCAGGAAATGTGAGAATATAGCACCCAAAATCAGAGCACAGGCCGTAAGCGCAAGATATCGGCTTTTAGAGAGTGAGGATAAATTGGTCATACGACAAGCCCTTGTTCTTTAGCAGATCGGTCAAATAGTCGAAGCCCTTCTCAAGGCCGTTCTTACGATTGTTTTCACTCGTTTCAAGGCGTATCAGATCCCGATAAAGTGGTTCGATTACCTCATTCAGTACCTTGCGATCCGGACATCGGCGAGCAGAGTGAAAGCCCACAACATCGCCATTCCCATCATAGGATGGTGTGACGTGAGCAAAAACCCAGTAGTGATCGCCATTGCTGGAGAGGTTTTTCACATATGCAAAGATCTCGCGTTTGGCTTGCAATGCCTCCCATAGGATTTTGAAAACGGTACGTGGCATTTCCGGATGACGCACACAGCTATGGGGTTCTCCCAGCAGATCCGCATTGTCGTATCCTGCAATGTCTCGAAAGATTTCGTTGCAATAGGTAATGCGGCCCCGAGTGTCTGTCTTGCTGACCAGGATTTCTCCTTCATCAAAAAAACGTTCCACTCCAGTTGGTGTCAGAGATGTGGACACAGATATTCTCCAATATTGGCCAAAACTGGTTTTGGGAACTGTCCCAAGCAAAGATTAACCAAGAGTTGAAAATATAAAAAAGACAAGAGCTTGAGTGAAATTGCCGCGGGAAATGATAAAATCTATTTCTATATAAAAATACGTAATGGAATGGCGGTAATATATAGCTGAAATAGGAAGAGGCTCGTTGGAAATCTCGATAATTGGGTAGGGCTTCGATATTTAGGTGTATTTAGAAACGACAGATATTAGTGTGAAGAAAATTGAACCTATTTGCCAAGCATCGCGTCAAATAAGAAATGCGAGAATCTCTGTAGATATTCTATGGCTCTCAATCAGATGAAAGAGGTTTCATCATGCAGTAGTACATTTGTCCGATTTATGTTTGAGTAATCGAGGGATATTCAGAAGTGACAAGGGTCAGGATAACTTGTTGGTCGAGCATTCAGAAGTAGATGACAAGCAAGCAATTGCAAGAGACATATCTATTAACCGCTTGGCGATAGTTTCATGCTAACGTCACCCGCAAAGATTGTTTGATATTAAACCAAAATTGGTATCCCGGTGGGCGTATAGTTGGGATAATGGGGAAAAGTGGGATGAACAAATCAATTGCCATGCTGGCTCCGCTAATGTTGGGAGCTTTTTCGATTGGTGCAGTTGCAAGTGAAACAGGCCTTGCCGCAGATACCTCTGCCAAGCCGGACTTGCGTCCAATCCAGATTATTGTTTCGCGTGCAGACCAAAGATTGCAGGTTTTCAAAGGAACGGAAGTGATCGCAGAATCACACGTTTCGACAGGCAAACGTGGACATACGACTCCGACAGGAGTTTTTTCTATCCTGGAAAAACGCCGTAGGCATTTCTCCAATCTTTACAATAATGCGCCGATGCCCTTCATGCAGCGCCTCACTTGGTCGGGCATTGCATTGCATGCTTCAAACAGCGTTCCGCGCTATCCAGCCTCCCATGGTTGTGTGCGGCTTCCTAATTCGTTCGCCAAGACCTTGTTCTCGCTCACGAACCGTGGTGCGCATGTCGTGATAGCCGAACGCGAGGTGGCCCCGAGCCCAATTCAACATAATGTATTGTTTCAACCCGGTATTGACCAAAGCGACATCAAGCCTTCTCTTGAGGAAGATAGCCAAGGATTGGAAATGCGTCTGTTGAGCCGCCATGCATTGCACGGTTGGAAGGCAAGACAGAAAAAAGCTCAAAAGCGCCACAAGACGCTCAAGCCGGTCCGCATCCTGATTACACGCCGCTCTACCACGACACTGGTTCGTGATATCCAGAATGAGCTAAATGAACAAGGCTATGACGCTGGTGCAGTTGATGGCATTGCCGGGCGCAATACCATTGCAGCTGTTCGTCGTTTTATCGGAGAAGATAGTCCGGCAGAAAAAGCACACTGGAACGGCAAATTTGACCGCCCATTGTTGCAAGCTCTGTATAGCAGGGCGGGCAAGGGATTGGTGCCCGAAGGCCACATCTATGTGCGCCAGAAATTTAAACCACTCTTCAATGCTCCCTTGCGCTTCAAGGATCCACAAAAGCCGCTGGGTGCGCATCTGTTTACGGTCAGTGAAACCAATGATGCACGTACCAACGCCAATTGGCTGGCATTGAGCCTCGGTGACAGCATTCATCCGAACATGCAAAAACGTGTGGGGATCGAGGCTATTGAACAAGATGATGGATTGGTTGCTGCAGAAGCCGTGCTGGACCGTCTGATCATCCCTCAAGAAGTGCGAGATCGCATTGCTCCGCTGCTGATTGCAGGATCCTCGCTGGCGATTTCAGACAAAGGGAAAAGTCAGGAAACCACCTATCAGGGTACCGACTTTATAGTACTGACAAAGCCCAAAGGACCCGACAAGAAGAAAAAGGGTTTGAGGGAAGTGGCCAAACGCAATTGAACCACTGCCATTCGAAAAAAAGGCCGCCAGATTGAACTCTGGCGGCCTTTTTGTTCTTAAGATGTGGAGTGAAACTCATTCGGCGGCAAACTGATCGTCAAAACTATAGCCAGATCCTCGCACGGTGCGAATGGGATCTTTGGCCTTGCCACGATTGATGGTCTTGCGCAGACGCCCCACATGGACATCAACCGTGCGTTCGTCCACATAGACATCATGTCCCCAAACGCCATCCAGCAGTTGTTCGCGAGAATAGACCCGGCCAGGATTTTGCATCAAAAATTCAAGCAACCGATATTCGGTTGGCCCGAGATTGATTTCGCGGTTGGCACGCTTGACACGGTGCGTTTCGCGGTTCAGTTCCAGGTCGCCTGCTTTAAGTGTGGTGGCGACAAGATCCGGGCTGGCGCGGCGCAACATGGCGCGAACCCGCGCCATCAATTCCGGCACTGAGAACGGTTTGACGACGTAATCATCTGCACCGGTTGAAAGGCCTCGAATACGTTCGGATTCCTCGCCGCGTGCCGTGAGCATGATAACGGGTAGCTTTTGTGTTCTTGGCTTGGTTCGTAACCGGCGACATAGTTCAATGCCGGAAAGGCCGGGCAACATCCAGTCCAGAAGCAGCAAATCAGGAAGTGTTTCATGGAGACGGCTTTCAGCCTCGTCTCCGCGAGAAACCACCTCCACATGATAGCCCTCAGATTCAAGATTATAACGCAGAAGAAGGCTAAGGGCTTCTTCATCTTCCACAATCATGACACTCGGAGTCATCAGTCCAAATCCAGGTGTTCGTCTTCTTTAAACTGGCGATCCTCAAGAGGAAGGCCGGTATTCAGATAGTAAATGGTTTCAGCAATATTGGTGACATGATCGCCAATACGTTCCAGATTCTTTGCACAGAACAGCAAATGCGTGCAGAAGGATATGTTGCGCGGATCTTCCATCATATAAGTCAGGAATTCACGGAAGAGAGAATTGTAAAGCGCATCCACTTCGCGGTCCTTATGCCAGACGGCAATGGCGGACATGTCGTCACGAGCTGTATAGGCATCCAGAATGGTACGGAGCTGAGCAAGGGTCAGTTCGGCCATATGTTCAATACCATGCACCAGCTGCTTGGGCTGGTTCTTGCCTTCCAGAGCCAATGTACGGCGGGCAATATTCTTACCCAAATCGGCAATCCGCTCCAGATCGACAGAGATGCGCAAGGCAGAGACAATCTCTCGCAAATCCTGTGCCATTGGCTGACGACGGGCGATGGTCAGGACGGCTTTTTCTTCAATCTCCTGATCCATGCTGTTGATGATGACATCTTTCTCGACAGCTTCCGCTGCCCCTGCCATGTCCATCAGAACAAGGGCCTTGATGCTGTCTTCGACCAACCGTTCGGCACGCCCACCCATTTCTGAGATCTTGCTGGCCAACTCCTTCAGGTCTTCATCGTAAGATGTGACAATATGATCAGACATGTTTTGCCTCTCCTTCACACAGGAGGTCGGTCAGTGCATCAGGGGATGATGGAATGACGACCAATCCTGAGGATGTTTGCTAGCCAAAGCGGCCGGTAATATAATCTTGGGTCCGCTGGTCCTTTGGGGTCGTGAAGATCTGTTCGGTCTGACCCTCTTCGACAATGTTACCCAAATGGAAAAATGCAGTACGTTGCGAGACACGAGCCGCCTGTTGCATCGAGTGAGTCACGATGACGATGGTGTAGTTCTCACGCAGTTCATCAATCAATTCTTCCACTTTTGCGGTTGCAATGGGATCAAGTGCCGAACAAGGTTCATCCATCAGGATGACTTCCGGGCTCACTGCAATGGCGCGTGCGATGCAAAGACGCTGCTGCTGGCCACCGGAAAGACCGGTGCCAGGTTCATCCAGACGATCTTTGATTTCGTCAAACAGGCCAGCTTTTTGCAGGGATGAGACGACCACCTCTTCCATATCGGTCTTGTCGCGGCATAGACCGTGAATGCGTGGGCCATAGGCGATATTTTCAAAAATGGACTTTGGAAAAGGGTTGGGTTTTTGGAACACCATTCCAACCCGCGCCCGCAATTCCACGACATCCACTTTGGAGTTATAGATATTGGTGTCGCCCAACTTGATTTCGCCACCTACTTTACAGATGTCGATGGTATCATTCATCCGATTCAGGCAGCGAAGAAAAGTGGATTTGCCACAACCTGAGGGACCAATAAGCGAGGTCACCTGGTTTTCTTCAATTGCCAGATCCACGCCAAACAGAGCCTGCTTGGCGCCGTAATGGACGGTTACCCCTTTGCCAGACATCTTGATGGCGCGGCGCGGGGTAGCTTCGGCTGTTTTGATCGGTGTCATATCTTGCATGATCAAGGCCTTTTTCTAAAACGTCAAATCTTTCCTGCCAACTGGATCTACCAGCGGCGCTCGAACCGGCGCCGCAACAGCACCGCAGAAATGTTCATGATGGCAAGAAATGCCAACAAGATAAGAATGGCGGCTGAGGTGCGCTCAACAAAAGCCCGCTCTGCTTCACCTGCCCACATATAAATCTGTACGGGCAGGGCCGTAGCAGGCTCAAGTGGGCTGACTGGAATGTCCTTCACGAAGGCAACCATGCCAATCATGAGAAGTGGAGCTGTCTCCCCAAGGGCCTGGGCCAGACCAATGATGGTGCCAGTCAGGATCCCGGGGGAGGCCAACGGCAAGACATGGTGGAAAATGGTCTGCGTCTTGGATGCGCCAACCCCCAGAGCTGCTTCGCGGATGGATGGAGGGACTGCTTTCAAAGCAGAGCGAGTTGCGATGATGATAGTTGGCAGCGTCATCAAAGTCAGAACCAGACCACCGACAATGGATGCGGATCGTGGCAGGCCGGCAAAATTGATGAAAACCGCAAGTCCCAAAAGGCCGAACACGATGGAAGGAACAGCAGCCAGATTGTTGATGTTCACTTCAATCAGATCCGTCCATTTATTCTTGGGGGCAAATTCTTCGAGATAAATGGAAGCAGCAACTCCGATTGGAAGCGCCAATACCAGCACGATTCCCATCATGAAGAGTGAACCAATCACCGCAACCGCAATACCAGCCGACTCCGGACGGGACGAGGCACCAAAAGTGAACAAACCGGTATTGAACTTCTTGTCCATGATACCTTGATCAAGCATGGTATCGATCCAGACAATTTGCTTATCCTTGATCAGACGGCTTTTATTATCGGTCTCACGGGAAATTTGCCCTTTGACAAAGGAATCCACATTGCCGGAAGCAAGGATCCAGATCGTTTGGGAAGTACCGATCAGGTTCGGATCGGCCAACACCATGTCCCGCAGCTCAATGGCAGCGCCACGAGACAGGATCTTTTTGGCAAGTTTGCGATCTTTCTTTTGCGCCTTGTCTTTGGGATCAAGCCCAATCATCTCATAGAATGCGGGCTCGATGATTTTGTTATAGCGGATGGCTTTTGCCAATTGCTTTGGATCTCGATTGCCTGATGGATCGAGAATTTTCTCATCCAGTTTCACTGTGAGCTGAATTTTTGTCTGCTCAAAGGCGGTGTAGCCTTTGGTGATGATCGACAAAAACAACAAGGTCAGGAACAATAGGCCCATGGCAATCGCAATGACACCATAGAGTTTGAACCGTGCCTCTCGAGCATATCGCTTCTTGAGGCCATAGTCGCGCGGTTGATTTGCAGCAACTGGTGTTGCTGGGGAAACACTCAGATCAGTCATCAGTCATACTGCTCCCGATATTTACGCACGATATGCAAGGCGAAGACATTCAAGCCCAATGTGATGAAGAAGAGGGTGATACCGAGGGCAAAGGCCACCAGTGTTTGTGGTGAGTTGAACTCCAGATCACCGGTAAGCTGAGAGACAATCTTCACCGTAACGGTGGTGACGGCTTCAAATGGATTTGCAGTAAGATTGGCTGCGATGCCAGCGGCCATGACCACAATCATGGTCTCACCAATGGCACGAGATGCAGCCAACAGGACCGAGGCGACAATTCCGGGAAGTGCTGCCGGCATAACAACCTGTTTGATGGTTTCGGACTTGGTGGCACCAAGTCCGAGAGAGCCATCACGCAAGCTCTGCGGTACAGCACTGATGATATCGTCCGATAGGGACGAGATAAACGGGATCAACATGATCCCCATCACGAAACCTGCGGTAAGAACGGAACTGGCAGAAATGGTCAATCCAACAGCAGCACCAGCGTCACGCAGGAACGGCCCAACGGTCACCAATGCAAAGAAACCATAAACGATCGTCGGAATACCGGCCAGAATTTCCAGCATTGGTTTGGCAACAGCACGAACGGGACGAGTTGCATATTCCGCCATATAGATTGCTGCGAATAGTCCGATCGGAACCGCGACAAGCAGGGCAACCAACGAGATGAACATTGTGCCCCATAGCAACGGAATCAGACCGAACTGACCAGCTTCTACACCTCCCTCTGATGCTGCGGAGGAGAAACGCGGATCCCAGACTGTTCCGAAGAAGAAGTCGATCAATGGCACATGCTCAAAGAAATTCAGCGCCTCGAACAACATGGACAAGACAATGCCGACAGTCGTCAGAACGGCGATTGAGGATGCGATGATAAGACCAATCTTTATATTGGCCTCGACAAGATTGCGCGCCCGCAAAGCAGGACGAATCCGGAAATAGGAGCCAAAGAAACCGGCAAGCAGCAAAATTCCAAGGCCACCATAAAGCACGTTCTGCGTTGTTGACCGAGCTTCAATCAGACGGTGCCCGGCGCTGACAATAGGGGCGCTCACATCTTCCGCCAGAGCGACACCCTTTTGGGCCATCAATGGCCGGATGGCAACCAGACCAGCTTTCAGCTTGATCATCTCATCCTTGCTGAGCAAGGACATGCCATCGGCTACATTGCCAACAACCCCCTGAACGAGATCCTGGCGGGTCTCCAACTCACTGAATTCTTTGAAGTCGCGACAGATCTGGGGAGCGTCTTCATCACCTGACTTCAGGTTTGTGCCATCGTTGTTGGCCAATCTCAAGCTGAGCTTGCATTCATAATCATACTGATTGCTCAGATGATCGTGAATAATGGAGCGGTTGATGAAGGGTTGGGCCACAAGCAAGCAGGCCATGAACATGGCAGCCGGAATCGCTGTCCAGATGAACACATAGGAACCGTAATAGCCGGGTCGGGAATGGAGGACTGATACTTCGCCATGAACTGCGCTGATTGCACGCGTTCGACCAAGTATGGCACCAGCAAGTGCCAGAATAATGATTGCTGCCAAAAGCCAAAGAGGGCTCATAGCGACCTGCCTCTATACTTTGCGGTGATCGCGCGAAAAAAATGAACTCTGCCTCGCGTTGCCAAACTTGAAAAGTTCGAGACGTGCAGGAGAGAGTTCGACGATGCTGCCTGGGTGATCGAAAGACGATGTGCCTTTTGCATAAATTGCCAGCAGCAGGGTCCGAAGCAACAATGTCTTCTTCAAAACATGAGCTTCGTAATAAGAACCCTTGCGCAGTCAGAAAATAACCGCGCAAGGGGTAAAAAGCATGACCTTAAAGGGTCTTGCCTTTGGCGATTGTGTCGTTGATTTCCTTACGTTCGGCAGCAGGAGCAGGAACCAGACCATATTCGGCGGTTGGAGAACCTTCACCTGTCATGTCGTCAGACATGAAGAACTCAACATAGTCTTTCAGGCCAGGGATAACACCCAGATGAGCCTTCTTGACATAGAAATACAGCGGACGAGACACGGGATAAGTGCCATCAGCAATCACAGCGGCATTCGGGGCAATACCGGATACCGGAGCAACTTTCAGCTTGTCGGTGTTGTTTTCATAGAAAGCCAGACCGAAAACGCCGATGCCGGTTTTGTTGCTGTCGATACGAGCAAGGGTCTCGGTGTAATCGCCATCAATATCAACCGCCTTGCCGTCTTTACGTACTTTGTAGCAAGCTTTCTTTGCGGCTTTCTTGTCCAGGCCTTCGGCTTTGTAGAGGTCCATGGCACCGGCTTTCTTACAGCCAGCAGCAAGAACTTTCTTCTCGAAGACTTCACGGGTGCCGTGTTTTTCACCCGGGATGTAAGCTGCAATTTCCCAATCAGGGAAGGAAGCATCGACATCAGACCATTTGGTGTTGGTGTTGTCGACCAGCTTGCCGTCTTTTACGATTTTTGGAGCCAGAGCATTGAACCAGTGGATTGGCTCGAATTTGAAATCAGCGCCATTGATGTCGGACGCGAAAACGATGCCATCATAGCCAATTTTGACTTCGATGATCTCTTTCACGCCATTTTCAGCGCATTTCTTGATTTCTTTGTCTTTGATTTTGCGAGAAGCATTGGCCACGTCGATGGTGGATGGGCCAGTGCCTTTGCAGAATTCCTTCAGGCCAGCAGAAGAGCCGCCTGATTCAACGATTGGAGTTTTGAAGTCCGGGTAGTTTTCACCAAAAGATTCAGCAACGATGGTTGCGTAAGGAAGCACGGTGGAAGAACCAGCAACCTGAACCTGATCACGAGCCTGAGCAGCGGTGCCTGCAAGTACGGTGGAAGCAGCAAGAACAGCTGCGCTAGCAAAAGGTGCGAATTTCACTTGACCTCTCCATAAGTCAGTTTTCCGGCGATCACATGTCATTGGTCACTATCTGGACCGCCTGGCAATTGTGCCGATCATCTCAAATGAGCTGTATCGAACGAGACAACGGCACACTAATGTTGCCATGTGATGGGTATATGACAGTTATATTTCACTATTATGACAATTTAAATAATTGAAATATATGGAGATTTTTTGAAATTGTCTGTTTATGTGACATTATTCATGACTGGGAAGGGGGAGGCGCACCTGAAAGGTGGTTCCTTCACCGGCAACGGACTCGACCATAAGCCGCCCTTTGTGGCGAGTGAGGATATGCTTGACGATGGCGAGGCCAAGGCCAGTTCCTTTTTGCTCCCGGCTGGTTGCCACATCCACCCGATAAAAGCGCTCAGTCAGACGAGGCAAATGCTCTGCTGGAATTCCGGGGCCATAATCGCGAATTTTGATGGCATAGAACGGAGCGCCGCTGATTGCATCCTTGATGGGAGCTGAGGAAAGTAGGATTTTTTCGCCATCTCTGCCATATTTGATGGCATTTTCGACGAGATTTTCCAGAACCTGAACCAGCTCATCTCTGTCTCCCGCAACCATCTGGCGCTCAGATTCGTTTTCGATGTCCGTTTCAATTCTGACACCCATCTCCATTGCAAGTGGTCCCAAAGCATCGGCAACATGTTTGACGATCTTGACCAGATCCACTTTCGTTTCGGGATGGACATGGGCTTTCATCTCGATACGTGAAAGAGACAGGAGATCACTGATCAGTCGCGACATGCGTTCAGCCTGATCGAGCATGATGCCCAAAAAGCGTTCATGGGCAACCACATCGTTCTTGGCCGGTCCCTGCAATGTCTCAATGAAACCGATCAATGAGGCCAGGGGCGTACGCAATTCATGGCTGGCATTGGCCACGAAATCGGCACGCATGCGTTCGATATTCTTCTGCTCAGTCTGATCGTGAAAGAGCAGCAGGATAAAATCCGGGTTTCTGGCTTCGTCTTTTGTAGAGCGGGATTTGTCACGTTGCAGATTGATCGGCGTGAACCAGGCTTCATACATGCGTTCGGTGCGCAGCTTGTGTGTGAATTCGACTTTCTCGATGCTGCCACCGGCCATTACTGCTTCGAGGGCTGCGAGCATATCAGGTTGACGAATGCGAAAAGTAATTGGATCTCCCTCTTGCACATTGCCAAAAATATTGGTGCCGGCCTTGTTGGTGAAGCGAACGATACCACGGGAGTCCAGAATGAAGCAGGGATCGGGTAGGGCGGCTGCCAGCTTGCGCATATGCAAGTCTGGTACGTGAGTGCGACGGCGAGCCTGAACCTTGGCTCGGAGCCGTGTCACTTTCTTGCGACGCGGCAGGATCATGGTGACAATCAGAACAAGGAACATCACTGCAATGCCGCGCCAATATTGCTGATCGCCCTGTTGGATGATCCAGAACAGGCCCAAACCCATGGTCAATAGTGCCCATCGTGCATGATGAAGGCGATAAAGCGGGCCGGTTTCCAGCGAGCGGTCGGGCAAATCATTCAGATTGGCCTGCTGGCTATCGTGATGGGGGGCCTGCATTTCTTTCATAATCGTCTTATTCCGTCCAGAAGCGTGGCATGAACAGCACCAAAACTGTCAGCAATTCGAGTCGTCCCAATAACATGCCAAATGAAAGCAACCATTTTGCGACATCATTCAAGGGTTGGAAATTTCCAGCAGGTCCGATGACATCACCTACACCCGGCCCCACATTGGCAATTACGGTGCCTGCTCCGGCAAGGGCTGTGACAAAATCGAGGCCGGTGAGTTGCAATAGAATGCCAAGGCCCATGAAGCTGACAAAATAAAGGAAGAAAAAGCTCATCACAGCAGCAGAAACGTCATCACCCAAGGGAATGCCGTTAAATCGCTTCACAAAGATACCATGAGGAAACACAATACGATTGATATGCTGCTTCATCGTCTTGTACATCACCTGAATACGAAAGATCTTCAGGCCACATGCTGTCGATCCCTGACAGCCGCCAATGAACATGATGGCAAAGAAGAAGCCGACCGCGAATGGTCCCCATGCGGTATAATCGGTAGAGGAATAGCCGGTTCCAGTCATGATCGAGACCACATTGAAGGCCGCATGGCGCATGCCTTCAAGTCCTTCCTCTCCACCGAACCGAACTGCATAATAGGTTACAATCGGAACAAAGAGTGCCAGAAACAGCAGGAAGGTGCGGATTTCGCTATCGAGAAACAGTTTGTGCCATTGCCCACGTACTGCCTGAATATAAAGAATGAAAGGCAGAGATCCCAATATCATGAAGACAATGGCAATCATCTCGATCTGAGCGCTCTGGAAATAGCCGATGGAGGCATCGTGAGAGGAAAGCCCACCCGTTGCGACCGTTGTCATGCCATGAATGACGGCGTCCAGCACATTCATGCCCGCCATATAATAGAAAATACCGCAAAGTGTCGTAAAGAGAATATAGATAGAAGTGAGGCCAGATGAAATCTGCGTTGCCCGAGGCAGGATCTTCTCGGCTGTATCAAAGGCCTCTGCCTGAAAAAGCTGCATGCCACCCACTTGCAGCATGGGCAGGACAGCAATGGCCATCACGATCACCCCGAGACCACCAAGCCATTGCAAAATGCCGCGCCAAAGCAAGACGCCTGCTGGCATCTGATCCAGGCCAGACATGATGGTGGAGCCGGTGGTGGTGATGCCGGACATGCTTTCAAAAAAAGCATCGGTATAGGTCGGCGCAGTGCCAGACCAATAAAGCGGCAAAGCGCCAAACGCCGCAAGCGATACCCAGGACAACACCGTCATCATGAAGGCTTGGCGTAGCGAAAATTCGACTTTGTTGCCACGGGTTGACATCCAAAGACCACCGCCGACAAAGAGTGTGACACAGCCGGAAGTGGCGAAAACACGCCAAGCCGGATCATCCAGCCCAAGATCAAGCAATGCCGGAATGAACATGGCAATGCCCAGCACGCTGAGAAGGGCGCCAATAACCAGGAAGACAGGTCGAAAATCCAGCATAATAAGTTCAGGCTTTCATTCTCAATGCACAACACAAGAGCTTTGATCAGAAATAGCAGATATGGGCGCTAATTCTAGTTTATGACCTTATTCTGGTCTGGAAGATCCAACGAGAAGGCAGGAATATCAACCTTGAAACGCTCGCCATCTTCATTTTCCATTTCGAAATATCCTGACATGATGCCAGAATCGCTTTCCAACGGACAGCCCGAGCTATAGGAATAGCAGTCTCCAGCCGGGATCAAAGGCTCTTCACCAACCACGCCACGGCCCGAAACTTCCTGAACCCGACCTTGGCCATCAATGATATGCCAATAGCGATTGCGCAATCGAATGTTGACCTGGGAAAGATTGCAAATCTCGACCTCATAAATCCAGACATGCTTGCCCTTGTAGGGCCCGTCTTTGGCCAGGGAGTGCTGAGGTTGATAGTCCGGGGTCACCGTTACCTGTACAGAATTGGAAATGGTTTTATACATGTTGATTGTTTGGGTGATCTATTTCGCCGTAAACGGTTTCATTGATAATTTCGAACCTGTTTCTACTCCATTTTGTTCAGGAGTAACAAGCTCCTGTCAAAAATGTGAGAAGCCAAACAGATGAAAATACGTTAGCAAGGAAGATTGAGAGACCCGATTGACGAGGGGCCCTACACTGTCCCGGCTTTTGAGATATTCGCTTACCATGTTTGATGCCAGATTGCGACGCCTGATTGATCCTCCCATGAACCGTCTGGGTCAGACGATGGTATCAATCGGTATATCTGCCAATCAGGTTACATCCGTTGGGCTCGTTCTGGGTGTGATCGCTGGTCTGCTTATCACGCAGCAATTCTATCTCTGGGGGCTTGTCGTTCTGCTTCTCAGTCGGGTCATGGATGGCCTGGATGGCGCAGTGGCGCGGGCCAGCTGCAAAACCGATCTGGGTGGCTATCTCGATATTGTCTTCGACTTCATCTTCTATGGTTTGATCCCGCTCGGCTTTGCTCTGGCAGATCCTGACAAGAATGCGGTGGCTGCGTGCGTTTTGCTCATGGCTTTTTATGCCAATGGTGCCAGTTTTCTTGCCTATGCCATCATGGCGGAGAAAAGAGAAATTTCGACTGAAAGCCATGGCTCCAAATCGCTCTATTTTACAGGTGGTCTGGCAGAGGCCGGGGAGACATTTGCTGTTTTTGCCGCATTCTGCCTTTTCCCCACAGCCTTTGCATGGATTGCCTATGGCTTTGCACTGATCACTGCGATAACAACAATTTCACGTATTATCCTTGCGACACAGGTCTTCAGAGATCTGCCGGAGGAAGTTGCGGAAGAAATATTCGAGCAAGAAAACAGCTAGTCGGGCCAGTTTGTTCCATGAGTGACGGAATTACTTTTGCGTTTTACAAGGCCAAAGGTGGCTGGCAAAATGCCGTTGTGCGCCTTGGTACGCAATCACGCTATTCTCATTGTGAAGCAATTTTCGTTCATGCCGAGATTGGTGACACCGTCATGTGCCACTCCTCCTCCTCAATGGACGGAGGAGCGAGAAGCAAGGTCATCACATTACGTGACGATTTCTGGGATCTGGTTCATCTGCCAAGGTGCTTCTTTGATGAAGCCCATGCCCATGCATTTCTGGAGCGTACGAAAGGGACATATTATGATTATCCCGGTATTTTGCTCAGCCATATTTTCTCGTTGAACCGCCATTCGGAGACCCGCTGGTTCTGTTCAGAATTTTGCGCCGAATTGATCAAGGTGCCCAACCCTCACACCTACAGCCCGCAGGCTTTCTATGATCTCGTCTGCTATCTGCGGGATCGGTTCGAGCGACATGATGCACACATCAAGTGTCAGGGTGGTTAGTCCTGTGGCAAGATCAGATGGCCGTCCTCGCCAATTGGAAAGGCCCCATGGGCAATCTCCCATAGATATCCGTCAGGATCAGAGAAATAACCGCTATAGCCACCCCAGAAGGTTTCCGATGGTTGTTTTTTCACCGTTGCTCCAGAACTCTCGGCCTGCTTGATGATGGCATCCACTTCGTCGCGGGTATGCACGTTGTGGGCAGTTACCACACCACAGGATCCAGGGGACGGTTTGAAGTCCGGGTCCGGCAATTCCTCTGCCATTTTATCAATCGGATATAGCGCAAAGACGGTGCCCGCCGTCTTGAAAAAGGCGATGCCCTGCTCGGGTTCAAAATTGGTGGGCCAGCCAAGCCCGTCACGATAGAAGGCAACAGAGGCGTTTAAGTTGCTTACGCCCAAAGTGATGATGGAAATACGAGCATCCATGATGGTTTCTCCCGACAATGAAGCAGAATCAAAGATGGCGTGAGCTTAACAGAGCCGCATGGTCACTTGGCAAGAGCCAAATTGGAACATGAAAAAGCCCGGAAAACCGGGCTTGATCAGATTGAAAATGGATTGGGAAGAGTTAGAGAGACGCCAGTGCCTGCTCGAAATCTTCCCACAGATCTTCGACGTCTTCCAGACCGACAGACAAGCGCAGGGAGCCTTGTTTGATGCCTGCTGCAGCCAGTTGATCATCATCCAGACGCTGGTGCGTGGTGGTGGCCGGGTGGGTGATGAGGCTTTTTGCATCACCCAGATTGTTGGAAATTCTGACAACCTGTAGGGCATTTTCCAATCGGAAAGCAGCCTGCTTGCCACCGGCAACCTCCAGCGCCAGCATTGTGGAACCCCCACGCATCTGGCGCGCAACAACCTCGGCTTGGGGGTGATCGGCGTGGCCCGGATAGAGCACACGATCAATTGCTTTATGCTCAGCCAGACGATCTGCCAGAATGGACGCAGTCTGAGTTTGTTGTCTGACACGCAACGTGAAGGTTTCCAGACCTTTGAGCATTATCCAGGCATTGAAAGGAGAGAGAGATGGTCCGGTATGACGATGCAGGTCCTTCATTTCTTCTTCGATGAATTCCTCTGAAGACAGCACCACACCACCAAGGCATCGGCCCTGACCATCAATATGTTTGGTTGCGGAATAGATGACAACATCGGCCCCCAAGGTCAGCGGAGATTGCCAAAGAGCGGTGGCAAACACATTGTCGACTACAAGCTTGGCACCAGCTTCGTGAGCAATATCGGCAACAGCAGCGATGTCAATCACGGAAAGGGTCGGGTTGGTTGGGCTTTCAAGAAAGCAGGCGCGCGTGTTCAAGCGCATAGCAGCTTTCCATTGCTCCAGATTGGTGCCATCCACAAGGGTGCATTCAACACCGAAACGTGGCAACAACTCGCTGACGATGTAAAGACAGGAACCAAAGAGTGCGCTGGCGGCAACAACATGATCACCCGCCTTGACACATGCAAGCATTGCAGCAGTCACCGCAGCCATGCCTGAAGCGGTACCACGCGCAGCCTCCGCTCCTTCCAGAAGTGCCATACGTTCTTCGAACATGGAGACGGTCGGGTTGGCATAGCGGGAATAGACATAGCCAGGTTCGTCACCTTTGAAACGGGCCTCGGCTGCCTCTGCACTGTCATAGACATAGCCCTGGGTCATGAAGAGCGCTTCTGATGTTTCACCCCATTGTGAGCGCATCACGCCACCATGGACCATCTGCGTTGCCGGGCGCAGACTGGTGTTGGCGGAAGGCTTATTCTTGTTCTGCTCTGACATGACCTTTTCCTGTCGATCCTACTTCAAAAAACAAACGATGCTTGGTTTATCATAGTCATAATACGACAAAACCCAGCGGTGCGATGCACGGCCGGGTTTGGTTTCATTCCCCCGACCTTTTAGCGACCTTGTTTTACGTGGCGGCAAGCCGGCCGGCTCAAATGACCACGAAATTCTGAGATCCATTCTTAGGAGTTTATTCCAAGTGCGTCAATCAGCTTACTGAGAAAAAGATCCTTATGAGGCCTGGCTGCGGGCAATTTTTTACCCCCAAAGGCTGTAGCAGGTCATAGATTATGCATATTTCCTGGCCCCCGCCACGCACCCGATAACCAGAAGCGTGACGGCGATCATCGACCAGCTTATATGTTCGCCCAACAGAAGAAAGGCAAGAAAAAATCCAAAGAAAGGCTGCAGCAACTGGAGCTGCCCGACTGCGGCTATGCCTCCTTGGGCAAGGCCTCGATACCAAAAGACAAAGCCGATCAACATGGAAAAGACGGAAACGTAGCCAAGGCCAAGCCAAGCGGAAGGAGCAATCGCGCTGGAGAAGTCCGGTAACGTGATCATGGCGACAAGTGCCATGATCGGCAAAGATAGGAGCAACGCCCAGGAAATGACCTGCCATCCGCCCAGACGTCGTGACAGGGCTGCCCCTTCGGCATAGCCCAGACCACAAATGATGATAGCGCCCAGCATCAACAGATCTCCCGGGAACGACGTAGCTTCACTTGTCGATAAGGCAAACAAAGCAACAGCCATGCTACCCATCAGGGAAAAGAGCCAGAAGAGTTTGCCGGGTCTCTCACCGCCACGCAAAACTGCGAAAATTGCCGTAGCAAAAGGGAGAAGCCCGATAAAAACAATGGAATGGGCCGCAGTGATGGTTTGCAAGGCAAGAGCGGTTAGAAGAGGAAAGCCGATCACTACTCCTATGGAGACGAGACAAAGAGAGATGAAATCTGCTTTATCGGGGCGTTTTTGTTTGAGCGCATAAAGCAGCAGCAAGCCGAGAAGCGCTGCGATAACAGCCCGGGCAGAAGTCAAAAAAAATGGTGAAAACCCTTCTACCGCAATGCGGGTGGCTGGAAGCGAACCACTAAAAATCAAGACGCCCAATAATCCGTTGATCCAGCCTTTTGTTTTTGCCTGCATGCTCATTGTCTCCTTCTTGTCTTTGCAGATTAAAAACAAGTCCTTTGCAAAGATAGGAACAAAGCAGTACAATTTTCAAAAACTGTATTGATATTTTGGGTGATACACTTGGATCAGAAAAATACGTCAAGAAGCTCTCGTTCAATGATGGTGGTGGAGGAAGTTCAGCGCCAAATTGCCAATCGGGCTTTGCTGGCTGGCGATAAATTGCCTTCAATCCGAAGTTATGCGGCAAGATTGGGCATGGCGCCCTCCACCGTGGTTGAGGCCTATGATCGCTTGGTAGCTGAAGGTCTGATTTCCGCTCGACGCGGTTCGGGTTTCTATGTTTCCAATGTCAAACAACCTTTTGAAATTGCGCAAGCCGGGCCGCATCTGGACCGGGTAATCGATCCACTTTGGGTATCAAGGCAATCCCTTGATGCTTCCCTGAAACATCTCAAACCGGGATGTGGTTGGATGCCGGCAGACTGGATGCCACAACAAGCCATAAGAAAAGCCATTCGTAGTCAGGCCCGGGCCAATGAAGAAGGCTTGTCGGATTATGGCAATGCGCGTGGGTTACCAGAGCTTCGAAATTTGCTGGTCCGGGATTGGGCCGATGAGGGATTGAGCCTCAGCCCTGATCAAATCTTGCTGACATCGTCGGGCACGCAAAGCATCGATCTCATCTGTCGTCTGCTGCTGCGTCCTGGTGATTGTGTGTTGTTGGATGATCCGGCTTACTTCAATTTCCAGGCCCTTCTTCGTGCCCATCGTGTCACTGTCATCGGAGTGCCCTTGCAAAAGGATGGCCCAGATCTGGAATATTTTGAGAAAACCTTGATCAGGCATAAGCCAAGCCTCTATGTGACCAATTCCGGTCTGCATAATCCGACCGGAGTGACACTCTCGCTGCAAAAGGCGCACAAGCTGTTGAAGTTGGCGGCAGATCATGATCTTACCATCATCGAAGATGAAATTTTTTCCGCCTTTGAACCAGAGCCTTCTGCTCGTTTGGCAGCACTGGATGGTTTGTCCAACGTCGTGCGCATTGGTAGCTATTCAAAAACGCTTTCAGCATCGATCCGCTGTGGCTATATCGCTGCCAAACCCGATTGGATTGAGGCGCTGACCGATTTGCAGGTAGCGACCAATTTTGGTGGCCCGGGACCGTTCGCAGCCAATATGGTCTTTACGGTCTTACGGGATGGTGGATATCGCCGACAGTTGGAAACGACCCGAACGTTGCTGGCCAAACGTCGAGCCGAGGTCGCGGGAAAGCTGGATGCCTTGGGTATCAGGCCATGGATTCTGCCAAGAGGTGGCTTCTACCTCTGGTGTGAGCTTCCCGGAAATGTCTCTGCATCTACTCTTGCACGCAACGCCTTGAAGGAGGATATAATCCTTGCACCTGGCAATGCCTTCAGCCTGACTCAGACAAAAGACTGTTTCATGCGTTTCAATGTCAGCCAGATGCAGTCCGATGACATTTTTGGAAGATTGAGCAGGTTGTTGGATGAGATATAAGGCAAAAGCAGATCCTGCATTGCCCCGTTCCTTTATCCCTGCTAAACAGCGAAAAATCATCTGTTCAGGGGCAGTGCCATGAGTAACTCCGTTATCTTTTCCGGTTCGGGAATTTTGAACGATACCGATATCCACCAGTTGGTTGAGGCCGGAGCGATTGGATATGAGAGTGCGCTGGACGAGGATCAGATCCAACCCGCCAGCATGGATCTGCGTCTTGGTACAACCGCTTATAGAGTGCGTGCTTCCTTCATGCCAGGCCCGCGCCGGAGCGTGCAGGAAAAACTTGATCATTTGCAACTCCATCAGATTGATTTGACAGATGGCGCAGTTCTGGAAACCGGGTGCGTCTATATTGTGCCTTTGATGGAGAATTTGAAGCTTCCAAAAGGAATTGCAGCAGCGGCCAATCCTAAAAGCTCCACCGGACGACTGGATATTTTTACCCGCCTGATCACTGACAAGGCTCAACAGTTTGACAAAATCCCGGAAGGGTATGAAGGACCGCTCTATCTGGAAGTTAGTCCGCGTACCTTCCCGATTTTTGCCCGTGCGGGCTCTCGCCTTACGCAAATCCGTTTTCGTCAGGGGCGAGTGGTGCTAAGCGATCAGGAGCATCTCGCTCTGCATCAAGCAGAAACGTTGGTGGCCTCGAGCGACCCTTTTATTTCAGATGGGATTGCCGTTTCCATCGATCTGGCAGGAGATGGCGTCATTGGCTATCGGGCGCAGCGTCATGCGGCAGTGATTGATGTTGATAAGCGTGATGCACAAGAGGTTGTTGACTTCTGGGAGCCAATCTATGGTCATGGTCGAGGTGAACTGATCCTGGATCCGGATGAGTTTTATATCCTTGTTTCAAATGAAGCTGTACATGTTCCACCCGATTATGCTGCCGAGATGGTACCGTTCGATCCACTGGTTGGTGAATTTCGTGTCCATTATGCTGGCTTCTTTGACCCTGGTTTTGGTCATAGCGCTGCAGGTGGCACCGGTTCTCGCGCTGTATTGGAAGTCCGAAGCCATGAAGTGCCATTCATCGTTGAGCATGGCCAGATTATTGGACGTCTTGCATATGAAAAGATGCGTGCGCGGCCAAGCGAGCTTTATGGAATGGGCATTGGTTCCAACTATCAGGCCCAGGGCCTGAAGCTGTCCAAACATTTCAAAGTGGCGCAATAGGGTTCATGGCACTGTATACCGTCACCAATGAGACCTATGCTGAACTGGAAGAGAAGAAATCTCGTTTTCTGGCCTTTCTTGTGCCCATGGATCAGTTTGAGAAGCGATTGAATGAGTTGAAAGCTGAACATAGAAAAGCCAATCATCATGTTACAGCTTTTCGCCTAATTCATGACGATGATCAGATTGAGGAGGGAGCCAAGGACGACGGTGAACCGGCAGGCACATCCGGCATGCCAATGCTCAAGGTTCTCATTGGGCGTGGTCTGATTAATCTTGGTGTGATCGTTGTACGCTATTTTGGCGGCACGAAACTCGGAGCAGGAGGCTTGGCTCGTGCCTATTCCGGTGCAGCCAGCAAAGCAATTGATGCAGCGGATCTGGTTCCTTGGCAACGTATTTTGAGTGAGACAGTGAAGTGCCGGTTTGATCAAATGTCGGATTTGGAGCGCCAGGTCTCATTGCTCAAACTGGAGGTCCAGGACCGACAATTCACAGAAAATGGGGCTGAACTAACGGTGCAAGGGCCATTGAAACGTCTGGAAGAATTGAATGAGTTTATCCTGAAATTGGACCATCTCTGAAGCCCGTTGCTAACAAGGTTCGGGGCACGTTGAATTCGCAATTTTTCCTTTATCACCGCGTAAAACTACCCTCGCAGAATTCGCTTGATTGATGGATCCTGTGACGAACTGTTAAGCATGAATTCCAATATCTGTTTGTATATATCAATGGGTCAACAGACATGCGACCGAATTACCCATTTATGTCTGTCGAAATTGGCTGCCATTTAGAGTAATTTATAATTTTCGAATATATCATGCACCAAAGTCGGAGTAATATACGGCATAGCGCAGGAAATATTCATGGAACGTCTAAAGGTAGCATCGCTGAGATTTGAACTGACGCCCGAATTTGATTTCGGTTCAAGCGATTATGCGGCTTTGTTTCATGCTTGTCGGGCCACCGCTTTTCAACATCCGGTTTGGCACAATGCAATGCATGCCCATATTGGTCGTCTGGAAGGTTTGACGTCTCAGTATGTTTCCGTTCGTCATGAAGAAAACAGCAAATTACTTGCCCTGTTTCCGCTGATCAAACGTCCGATGATGGGGGCGTATATTCTCGAATTTGCCAATCTGGGATTGGTCGATTATGCCGCGCCAACCATACACCCGGATTTGTGGACGCAGCTGGATGATCCAACAGAGCTTTACTTGCATCTGGAGAAGCTTCTTTCTCCGTATGATCTATTGCGCATCAAACATCTGCGGGATCAGGATCTGGATCTAACACGTCTTTTTCCCAATGCACAGGTTCGAAAAGCCGCATTTGGTGCACATTCGACTGATCTATTTGGAAATATCGAGGAATGGCGTGCCGCAAAAATGTCCCGAACTACCCGCCGAAACAACAACCGCAAACGAAAAGCATTGAAGCGTGAGGGCAATTTTTCCATGCGGCGTCTGATGGATGCTGCTGAGATTGAGCAGGCATTTGAGCGCTTGCGGGTATTGCGCAAGGATCGTTTTCATGATCGTTTGGAAAAGGACTATTGTCAGGATCCCATCGCTTTTGACTTCTATCTAAAATTGGCCAAGGACGGCGCTCAGGCAGGCTATGCTGTTGTTTATCAGTTCACGCTGGATGATCAGATTGTCGGGGTACATTTTGGATTGGCTCATGCCGGTCGTTTCTATTATCTGCTTCCGGCGATAGATTATGACCGTTTGGGTCGCTTTTCGCCTGGATTGCTCATGATTGAGGATATGATTGCCGATTGCCTGGATCGAGGATTCGATCATTTCGATTTCACTGTTGGTGACGAAGGCCATAAACGTAAATTCGGGACCCGTCCGAGCACTATCTATACGCTCTGGCACAGTCATTCCCTTCTGGGGTCCATGGGCGTGACATTCGCCAATGTTATCAAAAAAGGTGGTATGGGGTCTCAGTTCAATCGCTGGCTTTGTCCTGAAACAAGGCAAGAGGGTGTCCGCATAGCGGGATGATTGTTGCAACTCTCTATTTGTAAATTATGTTTCTATATGTTTCGGACTGATTGGAAATTACCTGTATCTATTTGTGCTTTGTTAAGCTTGGTATAAAATCATTAAGATTTTAGCTAGTTTGGCGTTCGAATATCTGTCACAACCATAGCAGATGAATTTGATCAGAATGCTATGAACCAGTCCCCGCTCTTTCTATGCTCGATAGTGTCAGAGTTCGATTTTTCGTCCGATGAGTATCAAGCACTATATGCAGTTTCCGATGCTACGGTTTTCCAGCAGCCGAGTTGGCTCGAGAAATTGCAAACTCATGCCTGCAGCACTGCTTTGGGCAAGGTCCAAACACTTTTGATCCGTGAGCAAGACACCCAGCAGCTTATATTGGCTTTACCGCTATTGTTGCGAAGAAAAGGCCCGCTGCGCCTTCTTGAATTTCTTAATATGGGTTTTGTAGATTATGCGGCTACAATTTATAATGCAGCTTTTCTAGATGAGTTGATCAGACAATCAGGTGCCTTGTCTGCAGAAATTGATTCAATTCTTCCATCTCACGATTTGCTTTGGATCAAACATATTCATGCGACGGATCAGATTTTGTTGCATTTGTTCCCCAAGGCGCATCAATTAAATGCAAATTTTGACAGTCATCGTACGGAGCTGACGGGCAGCTTTGAGGATTGGCGCAAAAAGACCATGAGCAAGAAACGGCGAGGCAATTTACGGCGCGCTCGCCAGAAATTGCTCGAGGAAGGGTCATTGAGATCTCAATTGGTGTCAAACCCGGATGAGATCATGCGAGCATTCTCATCGCTTCGCGCATTTCGTCATTTGCGTTTTTCGGAGAACCGGCGCACGGAGCATATGCAGAACCAAAGTGTCTTTGAGTTTTATTTGCACTTGGCGCAACAAGGAGCACGGGATGGCTCCACAAGAACCTATCAATTGTTGCTGGACGACGTATGCATTGCCGTTGCATTCGGGTTATGTCACGAAGAGGAGTATATTTATTTGCTCCCCGGAGCAGATTTCAAGCGCTATGGACGTCATTCTCCTGGGGTAATCCTGTTGGAGGACATGATCTGTGATCTGATGAAGGATGGCTTTGGCGGATTTGATTTTTCAATCGGTGATGAAGCATACAAAATGCAGTTTGGTACCTATCCCGTTGCGATACAGACGCTTGCCCGACCCCAAACACTTACTGGTCATGGTGTATTGAGAAGCATAAAATTCCTCAAAAATTATCAGCAAAAGCGGAGCCTGCAACAACCTGACGGCAAGCCAGCGATGGGAGGAGGAACTATCCGCACTATATTGGCTTCTATTCTGGGGCCGGAAAAAGGGTAACAGGATCGCCTTCTTTCCAAACCATCCATCGTCGAAAAATATCAGAAAAGAGTTGTGAGGCTTCGTGGCCCCTCAGCCAATTAACCACCGGAGAGGGAGCAGCCTGATCGAACCATGTCCGGTTCGTATTGGCAAATTGACGTACAAAGGGAAAGAGGGCAATGTCTGCCAAACTTATCTTGCTGCCGAAAAGCTGTGGTCTTTGCTTCAATCGCTCAGCCAGAGGATCTAGGGCCACCAGAGCCATTCCACGTTCAATCAACTCATCTGCATCTTCATAACGTGTCGCGTATTTGTAGCGATCCAGATGACGTTTGAAATCTCCGTCCATGTGGGCAATGAGCTCAAGCATCTGGTCCAGTGATCCTTCATTTGGATTTAACCAGCCAAGAGGGTCCCGCGAGCTCAACGCCCA
The DNA here is from genome assembly GCF_900215605.1 of Cohaesibacter gelatinilyticus. Lineage (NCBI taxonomy): Bacteria > Pseudomonadati > Pseudomonadota > Alphaproteobacteria > Hyphomicrobiales > Cohaesibacteraceae > Cohaesibacter > Cohaesibacter gelatinilyticus. The sequence continues at coordinate 53,659 of NZ_OBEL01000010.1, forward strand.
GAGCATGATATCCAGGCTCTCGTCAATTACCCGACCATCCGGCATGATCAGGACAGGAACCGTACCTTTAGGAGACATTTCGATCATATGGGCTGGCTTGTCCCGAAGAACAATCTCACGCAGCTCCACGACCTGACTAGACGCAAATAACCCCATTCGACCGCGCATGGCATAAGGACAGCGGCGGAAAGAATAGAGAATAGGACGCGAGGCATCAGCTTGTGGTGCGGGATTGTTCATTCAGGTTGCTCCTTAAACTCGGTCTGTTTCACCTCTAGCTTGCCCTTGAGACACAATTATGGCCTTCAACTCAGCCAGTTCTGCCCGAAGGGCCTTTACCTCGGTACTCACGCTTTCCGTTTCTTCATGCAAGGCGGCGCGATCTGCTTCTGCCGTCGCTTCATGTTCGGACTGCATGGCGGAGACAATGATACCGATGAAGAGGTTCAGAACGGTGAAGGAAGTAACAAGAATGAACGGCACGAAGAAGAGCCAGGCGAGGGGAGCATAATCCATCACCGGACGAACGACGCCCATGGACCAGCTTTCCAGCGTCATGATCTGGAACAAGGTATAGGAGGATTCTCCAAGCGTCCCAAACCATTGTGGAAAGGCCTCGCCATACAGCTTTGTGGCCATGACCGCAAAGACATAATAGATGAGTCCCAACAGCAGTGAGATGGAGCCCAGACCGGGTAATGCTTCCAGCAAAGCACCGACCACACGGCGAAGACTTGGAACAAAGCTTATCAGGCGCAAGACACGCAAGACACGCAAGGCACGCAGAACCGATAAACTACCAGAGCTCGGAATGAGCGCAATGACAACCACCACAAAGTCAAAGATTGACCAAGGGTCGGTGAAGAAGCGCAGACGATGAATGCCAAGACGTAGACTGATCTCGATCACGAAAATTGCCAGAATGGCTTTATCAAGCAGATGAAAGAAGCCTCCGAAGAGTTCTACAGCTGCTGGCCATGTTTCCAGACCCAATGTGATGGCATTGAGAATGATCAGAGCGGTGATAGCCAGTTCAAACTGGCGGGAGGACAGGATTGTTTCTAGTCTGGCAAGCATGACGAGGCATTTCCGTATCAGGACAAATGTGTATCAGTTGGCACTTTTTGTCCGCAAAGCATGGCGAATGCAAGACCTCAGTTACAAGACCCAAGGGAAAAGAGTATGATTGACCCTACCCAATTGGGGAGGCAAGGTGCAATCACCTTGCCCCTTTTTTGAAAGATCGATAAAAGGATCACATTCAGCGGGTGTAGCTCAATGGTAGAGCAGGAGCTTCCCAAGCTTAAGACGAGGGTTCGATTCCCTTCACCCGCTCCAGCTGTTTTCATATATCTGATCGAAGTTGGTCCATTGCCCAAGCATTTTTGAGAGCTGATTGCGCTGTCCAGAAAATGAATCCTGAATCTAGAACTTCACTTCGACCAACAGCCCGCCATCGTCTTTCTCCACAAGAAGGACTTCGGAACCATGATAGTCGGCGATTGCCTTGACCAGAGCTAGGCCAAGGCCTGATCCTTGCCCTTTACGAGCGCTATCACGCTTGTAGAATGGCTCGAAAACCCGGGAATGTTCGTCAGTCGGAATGCCCGGCCCGTCATCTTCTATGATGAGAATATTGTCTTTGGTACTAACTATAATGCTTGCTCCGGCGCCTGCATGTTGAATGGCATTTTCAACCAGATTGGAGGCCAATTGAGCAAGTAATTGCCAATCACCTTGAATAGTTCGATTGGAAGCTGCCGTAACCACGAGACGTTGTTCTTGCTCTTCTGCAACCTCGGTATAGAGATCTGCCATCAGATTGGCGAGATCATCCAGAGCCACGGGTTCCAGAGACGCTTTATTCTCACGGCTGCCCAGTCTGGAAATACGCTGAATGGAATCAAAGATACGGATGATATCTTCGGTCTTGTTGATTGCTCGCGCCATATCATCCTTATTTTTTGCGGTTTCCAGGATAGCGCGCAACTGTGTTAGCGGAGTGCGGAGTTCATGAGCAACATCTCTTGAAAAGTCGGTCAATTGCCGAACTGACATTTCCAGCTTCTGCGTTGCCTCGTCGATACCTAGCATCAATTCGTCAACGTCATCGCAAATTCGTTTGGGTGCTATGCGAAAAGATAAATCCCCATCAGCTATTTTCTGTAAGCCATCATGAATTGCGCTGATACGTTTTTGTTGTCTGAGGCCAAGTACCAGCCCACCTGCCAAGGTAACAACGAGGATGATTGTGGTAATGGATAGAAGAATGGAGGGAAGCAATTGAAGTGCATCTTCCACTTCATGAATGGGAGTGTAGGCTGCAATAGCTCCGGAAGGGGTGGTTTTGACATAGACGCGCCAAAGATCGTCTTCCGTCAGTTCTTCCGTGGAACCGAGTTCTAACTCCAGCTCCTCCAGTTCTGTGGGCAGAAACTCGTTTTGGATGATCTGAAAATAACGCTCACTAAATAGCTTGCTGCTGGGAATGGTTCGAAAGCCATCTTGTTCAAAGATATTTTGTTTGATGGGGCCAATAAGCCGGCCGTTTTTGGGCAGATAGCTCTCAGAGCTTCCAACAAACATTGTCTCGCTTTGTGTCAGGAACCAAATCGGGGTTCCATCACTATCTGTTGTGCTGTCCAGAATGGATTGGGCACGATAACTCAACGCATCGTCGATATCATCATGGATTTGATCTGAGATTTGCCAGCCTAGCAGGAAGCCAGCAGCAATCATGATGCCAGTGAACAACACGCAAAGCTGCAGCGCATTTCGAAGTGCACTCATGCGCATCAGGCTTTTAACTGCCGAAAACATATCCAGCCCCTCTGATGGTGCGAATTAATGAGGTTGGAAATGGTTTGTCGATCTTGGAACGAAGCCTGCTGACATGGGTTTCTACGATACTGGTTTCGGGATTGAAGTTGATGTTCCATACCCGCTCCAGCAGCATGGTTCGGGTGAGAACCCGCCCTCTATTTTGCATGAAGGCTTCCAGCAAACGAAACTCCTTGGCATTGAGATCGATTTTCTGATTGCCTCGTTGGCAGGTATGAGATAGCAGATCCAGCTCCAGATCCTCATAAGAGAGCTTGGTAACCTCGGGCTCTGTGGTCTGGCCTCCACGTCTTCCCAAGGCGACAATTCGTGCCAATAACTCGCTGGATGCAAACGGTTTGACGAGATAATCATCAGCTCCCGCTTCCAGTCCATCCACTCTGTCTTTCACTTCCCCCAAGGCTGTCAGCATCAGGGTGGGTGTTTTGATCTTTGCACTCCGCAAAGCCTTTATCAGTGATAAACCGTCCAGCCCGGGCACCATTCGATCCAGAACCAATATGTCGTAATCTCTCGTAGTTGCTGCAAAGAGCGCATCCGGACCATTTTCAAACCAGTCCACGATATGTCCGGCTGCTTCCAGGCTCTGACAAATCCACTGACTGATCTCACTATCATCTTCGAGAAAAAGAATACGCATTTTAACGGGCGTCCATATAACATAGCTGGAAGGTGGCTTGGACCACCTTCTCAACATTGAGAGACTTTATATACAGTCCGATATCACTTCATCTTGCAATCATCATGGTCATCTTCGTGATGTTCTTCATTGTTATGGCCCAGCTCTTCCATTAGATTCCGCAAGGCTTCCGGTGAGTTGGCAGATGCGTTGGCTGTGGCGATTATGGTGCCATTAGTGCCATCAATTTGCATGAGGGTATGGGACGTCTCAGACGCCAGTTCTGCTACATATATTGTTGTATTGTCGATATGATCCAGCTCCAAAGCCACAAGATCTCCATGCTTGCTGCTGGTCGCGATCTCCATTGCTTTGGCAAATGAGAGCGAAGGTTTGATCAGATCCTCAGTGGACTGAGATGCTGCGAATGACATACCAGTGGTGATGATAATGGCCGCGATGGTGACAGTGATGGTTTTCATGGGGTGTCCTTTTCAAATCTATCTCTGTTGCAAGCACGTCGATTGCTTGTGAGGCGAAATTAGAAACGGAAACTTACAGGCACTCCGGCGCCAGTTTACAATTTTGTAAAGTGGATAATCTGCTTTGGAAGTTATATAAAAAGAGCCAGATGGAAGACATCACTATCGAGGTTTCCAAATAGTTTATGCAGGAATAGTGGTCTTCTTCAGATTGGCCATGAGATAATGGAACTTCTCACCCTGAACCGCGACGTGATCTCGCAATTCATTGGCTGCAAGATCAGACTCGTTGTTGGACAGAGCTTCAACAATTGCTTTGTGTTCTGCCATGGATTGCTCCATACGGCCTCGCAAACGCAATTGCAGGCGACGGAAGGGTTTCAGTCGCTTGTGGAGTCGCCTTGCTTCCTGTTCTAGAAAGCTGTTCCCGGATTCGCGATAGATAATATTGTGGAATTTTTCATTCTCGAGATAATAGCCATCCGTGTCATCCGTATCCACTGCTGCCTGACAATTCCTGTTGGCTTCCTTCAGCTCATTGATCGCGTCTTCTGATATCCGTTTGGCGGCCAAACGTCCACAAACGGCTTCCAGCTCTGCCATGACCTCGAACATTTCCATGAGTTCCAGTGGACCAGGCTGGCAAACAAAGGCGCCACGACGTGGTATGAGCTTTACAAGTCCGGAAAGAGCAAGTCTTTGAATTGCTTCTCGAAGTGGGGTTCGTGAAACCTTGAATCTCTCTGCAAGTCGAACTTCGTCCAACCGATCTCCATCGGCAAATGTACCGTTGAAAATCAGCTCTTCCAATTCTTGAGCGATGCTATCTGCGCGGCGTTTCTCCATGCCCTTGTTTTAAACGCATGCTTGACAAAACGCAATAAACGAGTTTTTGTATACAAGAATTAAATTTAAAAATACAAAAATCAATCACTCTATCATTTCAGTTAAACGACCGACTTAGGGAGGAAACTATGAAGTCGATTTTGAAATCAGCAGTGGGGGCCGCTGCTCTCATAGCTATTGCCAGTGTGGCCAATGCCGCCGAGTTGCGGTTGTCGCATCAATGGTCAAGCAAGGATGTAAGGCACAAGGTAGCTCAGATCGTTGCGGATGAAGTCGCAGCCGCCAATGTGGATCTGAAAATCAAGATTTTCGGATCAAAATCTCTCTTCAAGCCACGAGAGCAATATCGCCCGCTCAGTCGCGGGTTTCTTGATATGTCCGTTCTGCCACTCAGTTATGCTGGCGGACAGCGTCCGCAATATAATCTGACATTGATGCCAGGTCTGGTGAAAAACCATGATCATGCCGCCCGTTTGAGTGAATCGCCGTTCATGAAAGACCTGGAAAAGATCATGGCAGAAGATGACGTCATGGTTCTGGTCCATGGTTATCTGGCCGGCGGCTTTGTTGGCAAGGACAAATGCATTACCAAGCCTGAAGATGTGAAGGGTCTGCAAACTCGTGCTGCGGGCAAATCCTTTGAACAAATGCTGGCCGGAGCAGGGGCATCCATTGCTTCCATGGCGTCTTCCGAGATCTATAATGCCATGCAGACCGGTGTTTTGAATGCCGCCAACACGTCATCTTCGTCATTTGTATCCTATCGCATCTATGAGCAGGTCAAATGCTATACTCCAGCGTCCGATCTGGCGCTCTGGTTCATGTATCAGCCATTGTTGATGAACAAGACGAGCTTTGAAAAGCTGAACGAAGATCAGCAAAAGGCTTTGCTTGCTGCTTCCAAGAAGGCACAGGCCTATTATCTGGAAGAGGCCAAAAAACAGGATGCAGCATCCGAAAAAGTCTTCCGCGATGCTGGTGTTGAAATTGCCAAAATGAGTCAGGCTGATTTTGATGCCTGGCGTGAACTGGCGAAGAAAACCTCCTACAAGGCTTTCGTAGACGAGGTCTCGGATGGTCAGCAATTGCTGGATAAGGCTCTTGCCGTTGAGTAAGATATTCGGGGCGACTTTCAGTCGCCCCAACGTCCTTCCGAAATCAGAAGCACTCTCAGGAGGAGACCATGGCTGGGCATAGCTCCGCTGTTGCAGCTCATTCCGGCAATAATGCCTTTTTGAAAATTGTAGAGAGACTATCCACCTTGGCAGGATGGGCCTCTGCAGCCATGATTGTCATTGCCGTTGCGATCACCTGCCAAATGATTGTCGTTCGTTTTGTTCTCAATGGATCAACCGTCTGGCAGACAGAGGCAGTTATCTATCTGGTCATTGCCTCAACGCTCATTGGCCTGCCTTATGTTCAGCGTTTGAGAGGGCATGTCAATGTCGATCTGATCCCGATTTCCCTATCGCCCGGACCCCGTTTCATATTGGCAATATTGACATTGTTTCTTTCCATTCTCATCGTGCTTGTGATGGTTTTCTATGGTTGGGAATATTGGGCAGTTGCATGGGACCGTGGCTGGCGTTCCGATACAGTCTGGGGGGTTCGGCTCTGGATACCTTATCTGGCAATTCCCGTTGGTTTCACGCTTCTTCTGCTGCAACTGATTGCAGATTTCGTAGCGCTCATCCTCTGCATAGATAAACCATTTGGATTGGAGGACGTTTGATGGACCCGCTATTCCTCGGAGGTCTGGTTGCCATTGCAACCATCCTCGTGCTGTTTTCGGGCGTATCAGTGGCACTTGGGCTCCTCATTGTGTCTGCTGGTTTTCTTCTGACCTTTGATGGTTTCCGGTCATTGGAGCTCATGCCGGAAATCCTGTTTGGTAAACTGGATAATTTTGCACTTCTGTCCATTCCCATGTTCATCATCATGGGGTCATCCATTGCATCGACCCGAGCCGGAGCTGATCTCTATGAAGCGCTGGAGCGCTGGTTGACCCGCGTACCCGGCGGTCTGGTTGTGTCTAACCTTGGTGCCTGCGCGCTCTTTGCGGCCATGTCGGGGTCATCACCTGCGACCTGCGCAGCCATCGGTAAGATGGGTATCCCGGAAATGCGTAAGCGCGGCTATCCTGACGGCGTAGCGGCAGGATCCATTGCTGCTGGTGGAACACTTGGTATCCTCATTCCGCCATCTGTCACCATGATTGTCTATGGTATTGCAACCGAGACCTCCATTGGCCGTCTGTTTTTGGCGGGTGTTGTGCCTGGTTTGTTGCTGGTTGGCCTCTTCATGGTCTGGTCACTCTATTCAACCTGGCGCTCTGGTGATGCGTCCAGACTGAGCGCCGGTAGCTATACATGGGCACAGCGTTTCGAAATTCTGCCACGCGTAGTGCCTTTTCTGCTCATCATCCTGGGGGTGCTCTACGCCATGTATGGCGGCATTGCAACGCCGTCGGAAACTGCCGCTGTCGGTGCCTTGATGTGCCTATTGGTCGCCATGATCATCTACAAACTCTGGCATCCATCCAAGATCTGGATCGTGCTTCGAGACAGCACCAAAGAAAGCGTGATGATCCTGTTCATCATTGCTGCTGCCGGTGTCTTCTCTTATATGCTTTCATCGTTGTTCATCACGCAGTCAATTGCAGAATGGATCGGTACGCTGGATGTCAATCGCTGGGTACTGATGGGGGCGGTCAACATTTTTCTTTTGATTGCTGGTTTCTTCCTGCCGCCAGTTGCAGTGATCTTGATGGCTGCGCCGATCCTGCTCCCAATTATCACGACCGCCGGGTTTGATCCTATCTGGTTTGCCGTTGTGCTGACCATCAATATGGAAATCGGCTTGATTTCCCCGCCAGTTGGACTGAACCTCTATGTGATCAACGGCATTGCTCCGGATATCTCGCTCAAGACCATTCTGACCGGCTCTCTGCCGTTTGTTGCCTGCATGGTTTTGGCGATCATTCTGTTGTGTCTGTTTCCAAGCTTGGCGACCTGGCTTCCTGATATTGTGATGGGGAAAGCAATATGACTTTGCTTGCCGACCTTCTGTCTTCAGTTTTTGAGCGACGTTTCAAGACATCATCTCTCCTCAAGAGAGATGGTCGCTCGCTCGACGAGTTGGCGAATGACCTGATAAGTGCGTCAGGAGAAATGTCCGGTCTATCATTGGGGCAGGAGATTCTGACGCGCTTCCAGCAGTTGGAAGATGAGGAGAAGCTCGCCTTCTTCCATCATCTGGCTACCTCGATGAATATTGATCCTGAAACGGTCCGAAATACTCTGGATGCATATGAGCAAGAGCCTTCTCAAAAGACCTATCGTGCTTTCATGCATGCCTCGGAACCAGATCGCCAGGAACTGATCAGACGCTTGAACCGTCTCCCCGGTGCAACAGAAGATTTGGTTCGAATGAGAGCGGATTTGCTGCGGCTTGGTCGCAAGGACCCGGAACTCAAGGCGCTGGATCTGGATTTCCAACACTTGTTTCAGTCCTGGTTCAATCGTGGCTTTCTGGTTTTGCGTCCAATCAGTTGGGAAAGTCCAGCCCATATTCTGGAAAAAATAATTGCCTATGAAGCGGTCCACGCCATCGATAGCTGGGATGACCTGCGGCGCAGACTGGAACCGGCAGATCGACGCTGTTTTGCCTTCTTCCATCCATCCATGCCGGATGAACCCCTGATCTTCGTTGAGGTGGCACTGACCAAAGGCGTTCCGAGTTCCATTCAGGCATTGCTGCGTGAGGATAGGGAAGCTCTGGCTGAGGAAGAAGCTGACACCGCGGTATTCTATTCCATCTCCAATTGTCAGGCAGGTTTGGCGAGTATCTCATTCGGCAATTCGTTGATCAAACAGGTGGTTTCCGATCTCTCCATGGAATTGGGAACCTTGAAAACATTTGTGACGCTCTCACCAATTCCCGGGCTCACTCGTTGGTTGGCCGAGGCTGGGCTGGAGGTCAGAAGTGGCACCGATGACTCTGATCAGATCCGTTCTCTGGCTGCCTATTACCTTCTCAATGCCAAGCGCTTCAATGGATTGCCTTTTGATCCAGTAGCGCGGTTCCATCTGGGCAATGGGGCTATCGTTCATGCGGTTCACGCAGAGGCGGATACCTCTGAAAAGGGAAAGTCCCAGTCATTGGGTGCAATGGTCAATTATCTCTATGATTTGAAGTCGGTTTCACAAAATCACGAAGCCTTTGCCACCAAGGCGGAAGTGATCTCCTCAGGTGACGTCAAATCTCTCGCAAGCAATGCTGCAAAAGCAAAAAATTCAGGAAAGGCAGTATGATGACAAACCCGCTTTATGACAGATTGTTCGGAATTCATGCATCCAGCACAACGCCTTTTTTATATCTGCAAGACGGCAAGACACTCACCCATATGGATTTTCTGGCCGTCGCGGCGCAAATGGCCAATGCGATGGTTCAGACAGGCTTGATGCCGGGAGATCGCGTGGCTGTTCAGATTCAGAAATCGCCTGAGGCACTCGCGCTTTATGCAGCCTGCGTGCAGGCAGGATTGGTGTTTCTTCCGCTCAATACCGCCTACACGGTCGATGAACTGTCCTATTTTATCCAGAATAGTGGCGCGTCTCTTGTTGTTTGCGATGAAAGAAGTGAAGAAGAGCTGCTGCCTGTCACACGCTCACTCGGCGCCAAATTACAAACTCTGAATGCTGATGGTAGCGGTACCTTGATGGATCAGGCACACGGCATGCCGAATGCCTTTGTCACCGTTGATCGCAAGGACGATGATCTGGCAGCTTTCCTCTATACATCCGGCACGACAGGCCGATCCAAAGGGGCCATGTTGACCCAGGCCAATCTGTTGTCCAATGCAGAAACGCTGGTCGATTATTGGCGATTCACGGACAAGGATGTGTTGTTGCATGCTTTGCCGATCTTCCATACGCACGGCCTCTTCGTTGCTACGAATGTAACTCTGGCAGCAGGCGGTAGCATGGTATTTCTTCCCAAATTTGATCTCGATGTCATTTTAGAGAAGATGCCTCTCGCCACATCCATGATGGGTGTGCCAACTTTCTATACCCGTTTGCTTGGAGATAACCGGTTCACACATGACCTCGCTTCTCATATGAGGCTCTTTATTTCTGGCAGTGCGCCCTTGTTGGCAGAAACCCATACGCAATTCGAGAACCTGACCGGACACCGAATTCTTGAGCGCTATGGTATGACCGAAACCAATATGAATACATCCAATCCTTATGATGGGGGCCGCCGGGCAGGAACAGTGGGTTTCCCGCTTCCTGGTGTCGAGTTGAAAATAACCGACCCTGAAAGTGGAGATCTGCTGCCTGCTGGCGAAGTCGGTCAAATCGAGGTGCGTGGCCCCAATGTCTTCAAAGGCTATTGGCAAATGCCCGAGAAGACAGCAGCAGAGCTGCGCGAAGATGGTTTCTTTATCACGGGAGATTTGGGCAAGATTGATGAAGACGGTTATGTCCATATTGTCGGGCGAAACAAGGATCTGATTATTTCTGGTGGATACAATATCTATCCCAAAGAGATCGAACTGGTGCTTGATGAGCAGGATGACGTGCTGGAGAGTGCTGTTGTCGGTGTCCCTCATCCGGATTTTGGAGAAACAGTCTTGGGTATTCTGGTGGCAGAAAATGGTCAGACACCAGATCTCGATAAGGCAATGAATGCAGTGCGTGATTCTCTTGCACGTTTCAAACATCCCCAAAAACTTGTGGTGTTGGACGAATTGCCGCGCAATACAATGGGCAAGGTTCAGAAGAATATCTTGCGTGAGCGTTATCAGGGAATGTTTTCCTCATAACGGATTCCCTGCCTGGTGAGCATTTGTCCTCCCAAATGCTCACCATCCTGATTTCGGAGATTTTTTGACCATGTATAGCAATATTCTAATTCCTGTATCTTTCGAGGCTGGACGTGATGCACATCAGGCGATCGAAATGGCGAATATCATGTGTGAACAGGATGGAAAAATCACCATTTTGCATGTTCTCGAACACTTGCCGCAATATGCCAGCGATCTCTTGCCGGAAGATCATGTTGAGGTCGCCAAACAGACGATCATTGAAAAATTGGAACGTCTGGTAGCAGATGCTTCAAATATTGATATTGAAGTTGTTGAAGGGCATTCGGCCCGCACGATTCTGGATTACACCCAATCCCATAAGAATGACTGTATCGTGATTACCAGCCATCGCCCCGGAATGCAGGATTTGTTCATTGGGTCGACAGCGGCAAGGGTTGTGCGTCATGCTCAATGCTCTGTCCATGTGATACGGTGAGATCATTACGAGCTTGTTGCTGCTAGGATTGAATCTTTGGCAGAATAAGCTGCCGAAGGCGAATTGATCATCTGCGACACTATGCCGGTTTAAGGGGAATTACGAATAAGCAATATTTGCGAAATATCGCAATTATTGAAAGGTACCCCGGAAATGAACGCTTTCAAATCAATAGCTGCTACCCTTATGGCCGGTGCTGCGTTGCTGGTCGCAACGGGTGCTTCCTTGGCGGAAGATGCAAAAGCCAACATAGTGACCGTGATTTCATCCTCGGATGTTCAAACCCAGGGAATGGCTTTGATTCTATCGCTGCAATCAAAGGCCAAGGATGCCGACGTTCGCATTCTTCTGTGTGATAAAGCAGGTGATTTGGCACTAAAAGAAACTCCGAAGGTCGAAGCTTTAAAAGGTGCCAATGCCACACCTGCCATGTTGCTGCAAAAAGCTGTAGGAGCAGGCATTCCAGCTGAGGTTTGTGCGCTTTATCTTCCTAATAAAGGCCTCAAGCCAGAAGCTCTTATGGATGGCATCGGAGTGGCAAAGCCACCTGTCATGGCTGATTATCTGGTCGCGGAAAATACACGCTTGATGACATTCTGACCTTTGGCAGGCTTAAATATGATAAGGGGTGATGATATTCATCGTCCCTTGTCCAGCCCATGCTTCACTGCCCTGCATTTGCATGATTGCCTTTCATCAATGCCGATTTGAGAAATCAGATTTAATCTTGTGATTAGTGTGTATTGTGATTGAGAGCCATAGTGCCGCAGGACAATCTGCCCCTGTGCGAAACTATGCAAGAAAAGCTAAACTAAGTGGGAAATAATCGAGTTCATCAAAAAAACATATAGCATAAATCGCGCGCTGCCTTTTGATATGAAAAAAGGGCGCAATAATACGTAGTTGATAAAAATCAATAAGTTACGATTCACTTTATAATCATTCTAATATCATAAAGCAACGATACGGCGCAATGCGACATTCTGGTTGAAGGGCTAGTTTTTAACAGTTCTAAAAAGCAACTAGGAGGGTCCGTTATGACCAGACGCTTTGCGACCACACTGCTTGCCTGTACAGCCTTGCTTGCAGGTATGGCGTCCGCACAGAGCAATGAACTGCTCAATGATGCCAAAGACATGTTCAAACCTATTCCATCTGTTGTCCCGGCGGTAAAAGACAATGCCGTGACAGGAGAAAAGGTTGAACTCGGAAAGATGCTGTTCTTTGATCCACGCCTGTCTTCCTCGGGCCTGATCTCATGCAACACTTGCCATAATCTTGGCATGGGCGGTGATGACAATCTGGAAACTTCCATCGGTCATGGTTGGCAAAAGGGCCCAAGAAATGCTCCGACCGTATTTAACGCGGTTTTCAATGCCGCTCAATTCTGGGATGGCCGGGCCGAAGATCTTAAGGCTCAGGCCAAAGGTCCAGTTCAGGCTGGGGTCGAAATGGCCTCTACGCCCGCACGTGTTGAAGCCACACTTGCAAGCTTGCCAGACTATGTGGAACGATTTGGCAAAGCCTTTCCGGGTGAGGAAAAACCGGTTAATTTCGACAATATGGCCAAAGCCATCGAGGCCTTCGAGGCCACCCTCATCACACCTGCGTCTCGCTTCGATCAATTCCTGGAAGGCAACACCAAGGTGCTGACGACCATGGAGCAGGAGGGATTGAAGCTCTTCATGGATAAAGGATGTGCTTCCTGTCATGGCGGCGTTAACTTGGGGGGTGAAGGCTACTACGCCTTTGGTGTGGTTGAGAAACCTGGTGCAGATATCCTGCCAGCAGGTGATAAGGGGCGTTTTGCTGTCACGCAAACCGCAGATGAAGAATATGTCTTCCGCGCCGGGCCACTGCGTAACATTGAGCTGACAGCACCATATTTCCATTCTGGCAAGGTATGGGATCTGGAGCAGGCTGTTGCCATCATGGGGACCAGCCAGCTGGGTGAAAAACTGGCAGATAATGAGATCAAGGCTATCACAGCTTTCCTCAAAACTCTGACCGGTGAGCAGCCTAAGGTGATCTATCCGATCCTGCCGGTAGAAACAGCCACGACCCCAAAACCAGAAGCAATGATCGCGAAATAAAGCTCCAGACAGCACCGAGATGAAATTTTCGGTGCTGTTTCCTCTTAAGTCAATTAAGAGGAGGCCATCGCCTTTGTCGAGCACTGGACAGCAAGTTCCGGCCCTTGGCAAGGGCGATGCGTATTTGGTGAGAATAGCCAACACTTTAAAGACCTTGGAAAGAATCCCAAAATCTGCTTTGTTTGAATTAGCCGCGCTTGGGGCTGGGCTATATCGCTATCAAACATCGAATTTCATTTGATGTGAAACCGCATATGGATGGCTGGCGGCATGAGTTCAAGTCGTAAACTGGGGTGAGATGATTGTCTCCATACTCATGATACCGGAAGGTGGATTTGATAATGTCTGGGTCTTTGGATGATTTGTTCGCCTCTCGTCACTCTGTGCGTGCCTTTTTGGATGAAGCAGTCAGTCTGGATGATTTGAAAGCGATGTGCATGGCCGCGCGGTCGGCCCCAAGTGGAGCCAATTTGCAGCCCGGATGCTTGCATATTCTAAGTGCCGATCCGCTTTCCCGGCTGATTGATCAGCTACAACAGGCGATAGTGCAAAAGCGGCCTTTTGATAATGAATATAGTTATTTCCCTGAGCCCATGTCGCGCGAGCTGAAAGCACGCCAACGGGCGGCTGGTTATGCACTCTATCAGGCTTTGAATATTTCCAGGCGGGATATTGAAGGGCGACGACAGCAATTTGCGCGCAATTACAGCTTTTTTGGTGCGCCCGTGGGCATTATCGTCACCATTGACAAGGCAATGGGAAAAGGCTGCTTCATGGATTTGGGCATGTTCCTGATGAGTTTCTTGTTAAAAGTAGAGGATCTGGGTTATAGCGCCACGGGCATCGGGGCCATGGCCAATTATGCCAGTGTCATTCATGAAAATCTGGGTCTTCATGAAGACGAAATGGTGGTCTGTGGCCTTGCGGTCGGAAAAGCCGATGAGGCCCATCCGGTCAATCAGTTTCGCACTGAACGCGCCAGTCTTGAGGAATTTGCGAGCTTTTATGGGTTCGAAGCCGGGACTTAAGCAGATTTTGCTATCAATGCTGTACCCAAACCACCAGCCGCTGCAATTGCCGTCAGACCGATGCCTCTGTCTCGGCGTAATATGTGATAAAGGCGGGTTGCCAATATCGCGCCGGACGCACCGATCGGGTGACCTCTTGCCAGGGCGCCGCCATATCGATTGACCTTTTTTGCATCCAGACCGGACTTTTGCTGGCAAGCAATTGCTTGAACGGCAAAGGCTTCCATAATTTCGGCGTGATCAATATCGGCTATCGTAAGTCTGCTTTTGCGTAAAGCTTGTTCCATGGCGGAAACAGGGGCCAGCCCGGGCATTTGGGGATCATCTCCAAGACTGGCACCTTCAAGAATTTCAATTTTTTGACCTGTATAGCCACGAGCAATATCTTCATTTGCAATAATTAGAAAGGCAGCTGCATCAGCGGCCACAGCCATATTGGCTGCTGTGATAGTGCCGCAAATGCCCTTGGCCTTCTGGCAATGGCGAGATGTCAAACTGCGGGTAAACTTGTCTCTTGACTGCCCGGCAAGCAGGACAATTTCATCTTCAAGAAAATCCGACGGTGTTGCGCTGGCACGTCGATGGCTCTCCATTGCCCATGCATCTTGCTGGGCTTGTGAGATATTCAAGTATTCTGCGAGCGTTTGTGCGGCCTGCGACATGAGCGGGTCGCGGTCAGGCCATGGCGTGAAAGGGGCCTGCTCATAAGCTTGCGGGGCTGAGCCGTCGGAAAAAGTATGATAGCGCAAAGGCCGGCGGGAATAACTCTCCACCCCACCGGCAATAACAATGTTGCATTGGCCGCTTTGTATCAGGCTCTTGGCCAGCAACACCGCATCAAGTCCGCCAACGCACTGGCGATCAATGGTGAGACCTGCCACGGTTTGAGGTAAATCACTGGCCAACGCACACAAGCGTGCGGGATTGCCACCAGGGCCAACGGCATTGGCCACAATAAGCTCATCAATATGGTTTGGTGAAAGAGCTGCATCCTTCAGCAATTGCGCAATGACCGGTTGAGCTAAATCTTGTAAGGCCATGTCTTTGAAAACGCCATTGCGCGGAACTACTGCTGTGCGGCGGGCTGCGAGAATAGAACAGCGGCTCATTCTTGTGTCTCAATCCATGTTTGCAAAGCCTGCAGGTCTGCTTTGCCCGAAGGTAATTTGGGTAAACTGTCCAGCCTGACAAAGCTTTTGGGAATGGCATGTTGTGTCAGGGATTGACTGCAAGTCTTGCGGAGTTCATCAAGCAGATCAGGATGATCTTTGGCCTCTATGATCGCAATGATGCGAGAGCCACGCAAGGCATCTTCCAGCGCCAGCACGGCACAGCCTTCCACTCGTTTGTGTCCAAGCAGAATTTGCTCGACATCTTGTAGAAATACATTGTGATCGGCAACGGTAACCATACGGCTTTTACGTCCCTTGAGATAGAGATAGCCCTTGTCATCCAGGTATCCCATTTCGCCAATGGTCAGGAAATCTCCCTCCCGGTAGGTATAGGCACTTTTACCCTGAGTATAGCCCTCAAACAAATAGGGACTGTTGATCCATATCTCTCCGGTTTCGAAAGGCTTGAAAGATTGGGAAGGTTGGTCTGGATGTCGAATGTGCAACGTGACTCCGGGATAGGGCCGCCCGACAGAGCCAACAGGAGTCGTCGGGTCGCTGAGCGTGAGGAAACTGGTTTCACTGGACCCATAGAATTCATGCAAACGGGCTTTGGGAAAAAGCTGCTTCATCTCAGCGAGCAAGGCCGCATCCAGTTTGCCACCGCCAATCATGAGAAGGCGCAAAGCAGGGAAAAGAGCCTGGTTTTTCGCTCTGGCGGCATGCGCAAGGAGCCGGAGTTGGGTCGGAGTGGCATAGAGAATGGAAATCTGATGCTCAAAGAGGCTAAGAAGTTGGGCCTTTGGGCTGGAGCTGTCCATCATGGCAATATCGGCGCCATGATGGAAAGCCTCTAACAAAGCATAGAGCGTGAGCGAATGCCCAATATGGCCGAGAGTGGCATAACGATCCTTGTCTGAAAGCGAAAACAGATCACCATTTTCCGCAAAGCTTCTTATCCAGCTTTGAGGTTTACGCCGGATGATCTTGGCTTTGCCGGTCGAGCCTGAGGTCTCGCAATAGAGCCATTGTTGGGCTTCTTCTTTGATGAAGAGGGGAGAAGGTCCGGTTTGACAAGTCTGAATGGAGTTTGTCGAATGCAAAGCCCGTTGAAGGCTATCAAAGAGATCTGCTTTTCCCGCCAGTAATGTCGTGGCGTTGCCAAGTCGAAAAGGGGACCTGTCCGTCATTCTGTTCAATCTGTTTATGTGTACCAGGAATGTTGCGGCGCCACTGTACCGCATTGCTCACCAATAGTGCATTAAATTTTAGAGACCTCAGAAAGGTCTTGTTTACTCCAGTTTCAGTCAGTTGCGCCCAGAAGCGGGTTTCGAGGCGGCTTTTCACGTTTATGCAAGTTCCTTTTGTTGTCATGACACCAAGACAAAGGAAGGCTTCTCAGGAAGTCTGACCATTTAATGATATTTGGCAATCAATAAGGATGCTGCACATGACTGCAGATATGGGGCAAATTGTAACCGGCTGGAAACCGCAATTTTCCAAATTGTGGAGCAAACACACTCTGGTGATTGAGCATAGTCTACACAAATCAGATTTGTTCAGCGAAGAGGCTTTGGCAAAATTGATCGAGAAAACTCCGCCTGAGCATTATAATCTCGCGACCATGGGCGAGGGAGATCCGAAGACCGCCGATTGGCGCGAAGGTGTTTTAGGAAGTGCTTCGGGCGCAGAGGCTATTGAAGCAATCAAGAAGGGACGCCTGTGGCTCAATATTCGCCATTGTCAGGATTTTGACCCTCGATACAAGGCTGTCTTGGATCAGCTCTTTGAAGAATTCGAAAGTCATGTTCCTGGCTTGAATACCTACAAGCGCAATATGGGCATTCTCATTACTTCTCCCAAATGCCAGACCCTCTACCATTTCGATCTCCCAGGGCAGCATCTTTGGCAGATTGCGGGGCGCAAGAAAGTCTATATCTATCCCAACCGCGAACCGTTTATCTCAGGAGTGGATCGCCAAAGAGTTCTGCTACGAGAGACGCGCGAGGAATTTCCTTTTGAGCCCTGGTATGATGATTATGCTGAAATCTATCATCTGGAACCGGGCCAGATGGCTTATTGGCCTCTACATGCGCCTCACCGGGTTGAGAATGAAGATTGTTTGAATATCTCGCTGACGCTGGAGCACTGGGATACCGAAGTGCGCAACGCCTATGCCGTGAATTATGGTAACGGCGTGCTGAAGCGCTTCTTTGGTTATGAAGCCAAGAATAACAAGCCAAGTGGACTGCATGTCTATCCGAAAGCCGCTTTATCCATGGCATATAAAAAACTGGGTTTTGAGAAATCCGGTTCTTACAAGGATGAGGTTGATTTCAAGCTTGACGCTAAGCAGCCTCAAGGATTCGCAGACATACCACTTACGGCCAAGTTTGCGTGATGTTGGAATGAGATCTAAAAAAGGCGGTTTGCGGAGCCGCCTTTTTTTGATCAGGACTGGGCGGAGCGCCAAGGCTGGGTCACCGAAATCCATTCTCTGGTTCTTGCTTCCGGATTGTCATTCAGCAAGATATCGGTAACGACTGCCGCACTGTCTGCACCAGCACGCAAGACATCAGGAGTACGCTCGGGGGTTAAACCACCAATGCCGACCAAAGGCATGTCTCCCAAAGCCTTCTTCCAAACCAGAAGCTTCTCCAATCCCTGCGGTGCCCAGGGCATCTTTTTCAAGATTGTCTGATAGATAGGACCAAGGGCGATATAGTTCGGCTTTGCATCCAAAGCAGCCTTCAACTCCGCCCCGTCATGAGAAGAGAGGCCAAGTTTCAGGTTTGCAGCACGAATAGCGTCGAGATCAGCGTCGGCAAGATCTTCCTGACCCAAATGTAGCCATTCACACTCTTCCTCAATTGCGAGTTGCCAATAATCATTGATCACCAGTTTGCAATCATGCGCGGCACAGATTGCTTTGGCAGCTTTGACTTGAGCACGGATATCGTCGTCAGGTTTGTCCTTGATGCGCAACTGCACCAATTTCACCCCAAGCGGCACCAAACGTTCGACCCAGTTTGCACTGTCGACAATCAGATAGAAGGGGTCGAGTATTTCAACGCTTCGAGATTGATCGCTCATTTTAAACCTCCCCAAATACAGCTTGGCCGATCACTGGAGTTGAAGGAACCGCCATATCCCGTGGCTCAAGCATGCCTGCCAAATAAGCCTGGCGTCCGGCATCAGTTGCCTTGCCAAAGGCTTCTCCCATCAAGGCTGGGTCACCTGCTTTCGCCACAGCCGTGTTCAGCAGCACTGCGTCAAAGCCCAGTTCCATCACTTGTGTTGCATGAGATGGGCGACCAAGACCAGCATCCACAATCATCGGGATTTCAGGAAAATTTCCGCGAATGGCGCGAAGGCCATGAACATTCACAGGCCCCTGTGCCGAGCCAATTGGGGCACACCAAGGCATCAAGACCTTGCAGCCCGCTTCCAGCAAACGTTCGGCCAGAACCAGATCATCGGTCATATAAGGAAAGACTTCAAACCCATCAGCAACCAGTTCTCGTGCTGCTTCCACCAGTGCAAAGATATCAGGCTGTAAGCTGTCGTGATGGCCAATCACTTCCAACTTGATCCAGTTGGTCTTGAACAGATCTCGAGCCATTTTGGCTGTCAGAATGGCTTCTTTGGCAGTATGGCAACCTGCGGTATTGGGCAGAATATGGACGCCAAGATTTTGGATCAGATCCCAAAAGCTGCCACCGCTGCTCTGGCCGTCCGCTCCTTTGGGCAGTTCCCGGCGCAAGGACACCGTAATGATTTCGGAACCTGACCGTTCGACCGCATTTGCCAATATGGCAGGAGAGGGATATTGCGCTGTTCCCAGCAACATACGAGACGAAACGATGCGACCATAGAGCGTGAGTTGATCATTGTTCATGGACATCAATCAGCCTCCCTGCATTGGGCTTAGAATTTCCACGCGCTGCCCTTCTTTCAGAAGAAAAGCGTCTCGATCTTCTGCGGCGACGAGTTCGCCATCAACGGCAGTGGCGAGCCAATCGCCGCTGAACTCCATCTCTTCAAGCAGGGATGAAAGGGTGGTAGCTTCGACCGTCGTGGTCTCGCCATTTACGATCAGTTTCATTGTCTCACCTTTTCGGCTGGTTCAGACAGATAGGATAGGGACGTTACGGGGAAGTCGGCATCTTGAACATTGTCAAGCGCCCAGTTGGCAGCGGCTTCTGCCAATAGCGGGCCCAGGGCATATCCATGACGATAATAGCCGTTGATCGAGAGGGTGCGGTTCTTCTCATCAAAATGCATCTTAGGCAGATTATCAGGAAAGGCAGGACGTACCCCGACCCCGGTTTCGATGATTTCTGCTTCACCAAAAGCAGGAACGACTGCATAGGCGGCGTTGAGAAATTCCATCATGGAGCGCGCTGTGATGGCGCCATCATGTTTGCTTTCAATCATGGTAGCCCCCACCATGAAGTGATGATTATCACGGGGCACGATGTAAAGCGGGATGCGTGGATGTAGAAGGCGCACTGTGCGGGTCAGGCTTACTTCTGGTGCATGCAAAAGCAGCATTTCACCACGCACCCCGCGCCGTTCAGGAAGGGGCGCACTCATCCCTCGGCAATCCAACTCCAAATCACATTGGCCCAACATGGATTGGTCGCAAGAAAAACGGATATCACCGCCTAATTCCTTGACTTTGCTTAAGAGTGTTTCCAACGCTATACGAGGATCCATATGAGCCTCACTTGCATAAAACAGACCTTGGCGGAAAGTGCTGTTCAAATCAGGCTCCAATTCGCGGATCTCTGACTCATCCACCAACTTGTGGCCATTGGTCATGCGAGAGAAGCGCGTCAGATCTGCTTGATCTCGAGGCGGTGCGACAACCAATGTACCGTGATGGCTGACCAGTCCTTCCTCGACCTTGTCCCACCAATCAATGGAACTGACGCCACGGCGCTCAATCACTTCTTCGGCGCTTTCCCGCTCGCAATAAGGGGCCAGCATGCCTCCTGCATACCAGGAGGCGTGCCCTGCGAGCGACGGACGTAATTCGCTGATGAGGATTTTTGCGTCGCGACGGGCAAATGAGAGCGCCGTGCAGAGGCCGGCAATGCCAGCACCACGAATATGAATATCGGGAAGAGGGGATAGATTTATGGCCGGGTGAGACAGGCCAGATGAGGTATTTATATTGGACATGAATTGCCTCGTCTAAAGCTTTCGACAAGGCTCATCCAACGAATGAGAGAATGCCAGGGTTAGATTGAGAAAACTAGTAAACCCATGATGAGTGGGACCCTTGGCAACAGCATCTCCCTCCGCCAGTATGAGCTGGATCAGGTTCTTCGGGTAACTGCGCTGGATCACTCCGCGGCACGACTCTCAGCCCCCTGTCGGGACTCCCCAAGCTGTTGCGGAGACAATGCTGACCAGGATCAGCATTGTCAATGCCAAAGGGCTCGGTCTTGGCTTTTTGGAAAAGTTTTCACATGCAGGGATTGCAAAGCAGGAGCAATAATTTGGCTAGGACCATGCCGCCTAGTTCACTTTCGGCCACTTGGTTGGACCACCTGCGTAGTCGCCGTCGCAATCATCCTTGACCCGCATTTCCTTCAAATTGAAGAAATAGGTGCCGTTCTGGTTCATCAAGGACCAGCGAGAGTAAGAGCCACAATCCCCGAGCCCACGGCCCTTGAAAAAGCTCTCCAGATTTTTGTTCTTGAAATCCCAGCTGATATTCCAGGCATCAGGCATTTCCTGCTTTGCTTGGGCTTTGCCATTCACTCTGAATGGAATCTGTGAGATCAGTTTGGTTGTGTCATTGGGCTCGAAGAACAGACTATATGGCTGGTTATAGGCGCCACCTGTTCCACAAGGCAGACTATAGAGCGTGCCGCCATCGCTCTTTCCTTTTGTTCCAATCTGCATCTTGAAGCCATCGCCAAAGGTCAGGCGCTCCATTTTCGTATCACTAAAGAAGCTACATTCCTTCTCTTCGCCTACAAACCAATTTGTCAATATTGATCGCGGCACTTGATCAAGCCGCGTAATGGACTCAATATTCAGCCGAGGGTTCGGCTTCTTGGTGCCGATGGCGTGAAAGGCATAGGGAGTATCCAGCAGATCCTGGAATTCATCGAGGAACAGCATGGAGGCCACAGTCCCCGCTAGCGAGAACTGGCTATCGATTTGCTCTCCATTCTTACGCAAGACTATCAAAGCCTGACTGCCTTTTTTCAGGTCTTCAATTGCAGAATCGACTACACTTTGCTGACTGACCACATAGTTTGTGGAACCGATTGCAGGATCATCTGGTTGAAGCTCGATATGCAGCAGTTCCTTATCGTCGATGAGGAAGTCGATCTGATCTCCTGCAGAAAATGCATCCTTAGCTTCCAGAACCAGTTCCAGAGGCGCAGAAAGTGGATTGTGGCGACGGATTGATAGCGTCGTGATGCCATTATACGCTTTGGCGGATGTAGAGACAGAGCAAGAGAGCGCTATCGTACACCAGGTCCGACTGTCCTTGAACTCGCGAAAACCGCCCGCATTGGTATTAGCTATGCCGATGAAACTTGCGATGCCAACAGAAGCAAGCAAGGCAAGCTGTCTGGATGCTAACCGGAAGGTTTTGGCTATTGGCCGAAGAGAAAACAGAAACGATTTGGTCATGAAAAGCCCCTTCGAATGTGAATGCCTATCCTGAAAATATGCATCATCTTCCGTCATGGACAGCTAACAGTCAAAAGGTTTGAGCCTTCAACGCTCAAATGGACCTTGTGGAAACCGCTCATATCACAGCAAGTCGCAAAACCAATGAAAAACCTGACCTTGATGAGTGATGATAGGCGGTCAACCTTGCCAATACCGGTTTGCGTCTTGCTGCATGAATATTTTCTCGCAGGAATGAGGAGAGAGAATGAAGGGAATGTGTAGGCCTGGGATTTCTCAGATAGTCGTGAAAATGCCCGCTCAATTGACTATGGCGGGCATTCGCGCGCATCGAAAAGCGCTGATGATTAGCGGGCCGAAAATTGAGCTAACTAGCCCAAGAGAGCGGCTTGTTCTTTTTTTCCAAATCCAACGGTAACGGTTTCGCCATCATCAAATACCGGGCGCTTGATCAATGTCGGATTGGCAAGCATCAATGCCTTTGCTTTCTCCATATTTGGATCGGCTTTTTCTTCGTCGGACAGAGCGCGCCAGGACGTTGAGCGGCGATTGAGCAGAAGTTCCCATCCGGCAGCTTCCAGCCAGCGATCAAGATCAGTCTCACTCAGTCCATCTACACGAAAGTCAACAAACTGATGTGCCTTACCTGTACCTTCAAATGCCTTGAGTGCCTTGCGACAGGTATCGCAGGTTTTGATGCCGTGAATTTTCATAAGCAGAATCCTGATAGAAATTGGGTGTTAGTTATCCTGAGACGAACGATAAGGCTTGAGTACCAATATGGATTGAATGATGGCCTGCTGTAACCCTTCATCAGGGCTTGCTGATACAGCATCGAGTGCGCTTTCAACATCCTTCTTCAGAATGCCGATGGTATTGTCCGGCTCAAATCCACAAACCGCAAACTCGATATCATGGAAATGGCTGCCCAGCCATGTCTGACCGGAGCTGTCATGCATCAGAGAGAGTAGCTTGTCATGATCGACTTCAAGCTCATCTGCCCAATCCAGAACTTGGCGCACGGCAACGGTGGAAGTCGCTGCAATGAAGTTGTTGAGCACCTTGGCGGTCATGCCAGCTCCGTAGTCTCCCATTCGATGAAGTTTGCTGCCCATGGTTTGGAAAAGTGGCGTTAGAGCGTCCAGCGTTTCATCCTCTCCGCCGAGCATGAAGGAAAGACGTGCTTCTTCTGCCGCAATCACTGCACCAGACATGGGAGCGTCGATCAGGGTTACGCTTTTCGGCACTCTCTCTCGCAGGCCTTTGATATATTTGGGTGAGAGGGTGGAGCAAATGATCAGAATTTTAGGTAGTTGGTCTTGAGACAGCAGAGCTTGTTCATCGAAGAGTAGGGCATCGGTTTCTGTGATATCGCGCACGATGCTCAAGACTACATCACTGTGCGCGGCGAGGCTGTTGATATCTTCGATCATGCTGGGCGCAAATTCACCAAACTCACTGTTTGGACGAATATCGAAGCCTTTCACATCAAAACCACCAGCCTTGATAGCTTTGGCCATGGGAAGGCCCATACGACCACATCCTGCAACACCAATCTTCAATTGCTTCTGCACATCTTCCTCCCGCATGATGAACTGGTGTGAAGCTGGCATAGCCAAGATCAGAGGGCAAGATGGATCTTCTATCGCTTCACAAGTGAGGCGAAAAAAGAAAAGGGAGAGTGAATGTCGCGATATTCTCCCTTTATGATGTGATGTTACTTGTTGATGCCAGAGTAAGCTTGATTGCCCCAAACTTGCTTCACGCGTGCGTCGCGGCCGCAAGAATAGCGGTAATATTTATAGCGAACCGGATTTTTCTGGTAATAATCCTGATGATAATCCTCAGCAGCAAAGAATGGCCCCGCTTGGGCAATCTCTGTACGGATTGGAGCGGATAAGGCTTTGCTGGTTTCCAGCTTGGCCTTGGACGCTTTGGCCAATTTTGCCTGCTCGTCATTTAGCGCATAGACTGCCGTAGAATAGCTATGGCCACGGTCGCAGAATTGTCCACCGCCATCGGTTGGATCAACGGAGCGCCAGAAAATGTCGAGCAACTTGTCATAGCTGATCTTGGATGGATCATATTTGATTTTCAGAACCTCACGATGGCGCGCAGCTACATGGTTCTTGTAGGTGACATTCTCGGTGGTCTGGCCACCGGAATAACCTGAAATGGTCTCCACCACACCGGGAACATGGTCGAAATCGCTCTCGATACACCAGAAACACCCACCGGCAAAAATGGCGGTTTCGGTGCCGGCTGCCTGTGCTTCGCCCATGATATCGACCCCGTTCATGGTGTTGGGCAGGACCAATGGCACCGCAGCAGCAAGGGCAAGCACAGCCAAACCGCGCTTGGAGAAAAGAGCATTAAATCGCATGGCAAACTCCCAGAAAATGAACTGACTTTGCTCTATTTGACCGGGATTTAAGACGAAATCATGCAGAAATGCCCAAAATCACGCAAGTGTGAGAAGAGATCACCCTGCCGTCATAGGATGTGATCAGATCTGGGGAGAAAGCTTGGAATAGGAGGGGAGTTTACCCCATCCACGCTTCGATAACGTCGATAAAGGTATCTGCAAATTTGCGTTGCTTGGAAGAGCCGACACCATGGACCAATAGGAAATCTGGCCTAGTCGTTGGTTTTTGAATGGCCATGTCATGCAAGGTCTTGTCCGAGAAGATGACATAGGCCGGAACTTTATGCTCGCGCGCCAGCTCGGTCCGGCATTGGCGCAAGGCCTCGAACAGATCCTGATCTGCATTGTCGAGCTGAGGCAGGTTGCTCTTGGCCCGGCGTGGGCGTGACAGTTCTGCTGGCCCCATCACATCTGGGCGATAGGCAAAGCGGATCTCACCCATTTTGAGCGAGATGGATTTATCGGTCAGCTTCAAGGCGCCATGATTGGCGATATCGAGCTTGAAAAAACCGGTCGCAACCATCTGCCTGACAATGGCTCGCCAATCTTCCTTGGAAGTCTCTTTGCCAGCACCGTGGCAAGAGAGTTTCTCATGGCCAAAGCGTTTGATTTTCTCATGGGTCAGGCCACGTAGAATATCGATCATTTGCACGGCACCGAAGCTTTGGCCTGTACTCTCAACTACCTCAATCAGTTTATGTGCCTGAACAGTGCCATCTGTCAGGCGTGGTGGATCAAGGCAGACATCGCAGTTGCCGCAGGCCTTGATGTCTTCGCCAAAATAGGAGAGCAGGGCCTGACGGCGACATTGTGGTGCTTCGCAATAGGCGAGCAATGCATCCAGGCGTTTATGCTCTCGCGCCCGATGGTCATCATCGCCGCCTTCATTATCAATGAAGCTGCGACGCATTTTGATATCATCCAGACCATAGAGCATCATGGCTTCCGATGGTGCACCATCACGACCGGCGCGGCCGATCTCTTGCGCATAGGCTTCCATGTTCGATGGCAGATTAGTGTGAAAGACATAGCGCACATCGGGCTTGTCGATTCCCATGCCAAAAGCGATGGTCGCAACCATGACAACACCGGCTTCGCGCATGAAGCGTGATTGGGCAGCTGCACGAACTGTCTTGTCTAGCCCGGCATGATAGGCGAATGCGCGAAGGCCATTTTCCTGCAAAAAGGCAGTGACCTCTTCGGTCTTGCGGCGAGAAAGGCAATAGACAATGCCTGATTGTTCTTTGCGCGCTTCGACAAAATCCAGAAGCTGTTTCTTCCAGTCATTGCGCTGAGTAACGGAGAGGCGGATATTAGGCCGGTCAAAACCGGAAACGATAACATCACCCAAACGCTTACCCTCATCATTCCGGGGAAAGAGTTTGTCGGCGATATCTTCGCGCGTGGTTTCATCCGCAGTGGCGGTCAGTGCGGCAATCGGCGCTTTGGGGAAAAAGTCGTGCAGGCGACTCAGGCCTTCATAATCAGGACGGAAGCTTGGGCCCCAGCGAGAGATACAATGCGCCTCATCAATCGCAATCAGATTGACCGACAGTTTGGCGAGTGCTGCCAGCATGCGTTCTGTCATCAAGCGCTCGGGGGCGATATAGAGCATGCGTAGCTCGCCAGCTGCCACTTTGCGCCAAATGGCAACATTCTCCTCGCGCGTGCGGGTGCTGTTGATGCTGTCAGCTGGAATGCCTGCCAACTTCAGCGCCATGACCTGATCTTCCATCAGGGCAACAAGAGGCGAGACAACCAGCGTCAATCCGCCAAAGATCATGGCCGGAATCTGGAAGCAGATAGATTTTCCCATGCCCGTTGGCATGACCGCCAGAGTGCACTTCTTCTCAAGTAATGAGTCGATGACTTCAGCCTGTTTGCCGCGAAAGGCATCATAGCCATAAACGGTTTTGAGAACCTGTAATGCTTGCTCAGAGACCGGAGCATCGCGATCAATTTCCAGATCATCCAACGGACAACTGATCTGGCTTTCTGGATCACTGGCAGGAGAAGGAGCAGGCAGGGCCATAGGCGGCAGGGGTCCGAATATTATGGTTAATATTTTGCGAACCTATCTGATTTGCCTAAAGCTTGGAAAGCTCTGATTGTGATTGTTTATAAATTAACCCATCTATGAAGCCACGGCCTAATTGGGCCTTTGCTTTTTATCCAGCCAGCAAAGGGCTCTCGTCAAACCAATCAGTGAGTAACTTTGTTGACTGGGCTGGCCTTGCAGATCTTGCCATTCAAGATGAAGTCGGCTTCCAGCGATCAAGGCCGGGATCAGTTCCAAATTTGCACGAGATGTTCCAACCACATATTCATTGGCGACATTGTCCTCCAGATACCACCCCATGTCGTCGCCAGCCTCCAGCTTGGCCAGTTTCTTGCCATCAACAGCAAGCGCGAGTGGAGAATTTGGAGCTAGCATATGTTCGGCCATCACAAACTTCAGCTCATAATCCATACCGAAATGTGCTCGACCAATCCTCACATGATAGGCAATAGGGTTATCGGAACTGGCAACATAGATATTGGCCGAGCAATAGCCATCCTGTCGGCAAGCCCCCAGCCAATCACGAAAATAAGCACGATCTTCACTAAACTTGGTGGTGATCAGATCAGCTTTGGAGGCTTTGCAGTTTAATCCATGCGAGTTGGCCTGGGCTGCGTCAATCAAGGGAAAAGGGAGAATTGTCGCCAAAGCGAACAAAACGAACTTCTTGATAATCAGTTTTGAGAAATACATATCGTGGCCTCCAGGACCCAGACACTGCAAGGAAAGAGTGGCATAATCAAGTCACAGGGATAGCCTATTGATTGAATAGGACGGATTGCTACGTCCCGGGTATAGAAAATGCGTGGCACGGACGCGATATTTTGATTACAACTCTGACAATAGATTCTGAACGATTTGACTTTCCTGCACTGAAACCAGCGCGAGGGATGAAAACAAGGGCATTTCGTTGAGAATGTTTCATGTGCTGAAGAAGAGGTGCAAACAAAAATGCAACTCCGTGCGAACAACGTTCAGGAAGTGGGAACAAGGATGTCATCTTTGTTTGCAGTTGGCACTTGCATGAAAAAATATGCAATTGGATTTGCAATCGGATTTCTGCTCTACATGCCTTTGGCTCATGCGCAACAGGCTGAGCCAGCATTGGAAACTGAAACACCGCAAGTTACAAGTGGACCGGTTGCAAGCGTTGAAAGCGAAACTGCTTCGGACACCTGGAGCCAGGCACCATTTGCCAATTTCATAGATACCCGTACTCGTCAGACAGCACCAGATCCGAAATTGATTGAAAAAGGCTTGCGCATTTTGACCAGCGATGGTTTTGCGCCATTCAACAATGTTGATAAGGATGGGCGTCCAAGAGGATATCATGTGGATCTGACCAAATTGATCTGTGAAGACCTGAATATGGCCTGCACAATCAAGGTGGTGGATTTTGCAACCATTCCGGAATTGTTGACACAAGGTAAGGCCGATATTGCGGTGGCTGGCTTGACCAATCATCCAAGCATTCGTGAACAAGTTGGCTTCTCATTGCCCTATTTGCAGCGACCAGCTCGTTTTGTTGCGCGTCAAGGCGTTAGTCTTCGGATCAGTCCGACAGGTTTGGCTGGAAAACCGGTCGCTGTTGTGGGGCGCTCGGCCCATGAAGCTTATCTCAAAGCCTATTTTGCAGACGTGAAACCTATTGCTGTTGCGGATTTGGCCGATGCTCAAAAACTGCTCATGGAAGATAAAGTTGTGGCGATTTTTGCAGATGCCATGCATCTCGCACAGCTGATTACGCAGTCAAAGGGCGGGATTGGTTTTCGGGCGGAACCATATCTGGATCAACATTTTTTTGGTCAAGGTATGGCAATAGCATATCAGCGGCGTCAACGAGGGCTACGCGGTCTGCTGGACTATGCATTGGTGCGCTTGGCCAAGAAAGGCAATCTGGCCGAACTCTACGCCCGCTATTTCCCGCTTGATATCTATGCTCGCTACTAACGCTTAGCGATTTCGGAATGGCAGCAACATCGCCCAGCTAAACCGGCTTGGCTTGTCGCTTTGATAGTGAGACAGGCCAATTGTCATCTCCTCATGGCCTTTCTTGGGTTGCGCGATATAGGTTCCGAACCAACGATCCCAAACGGAGAGATTAAAACCATAATTGGAATTGGTTTCTTGAGGGATCACGGAATGATGCACGCGATGCATATCCGGTGTCACGATCAGGAGACGAAGCACCGCATCCAGTTTTGCCGAGAAACGCACATTGGCGTGGTTGAACAACGCAGCCCCGTTCAATATTGCTTCGAACAAAAAGACTGCCATCGCCGGAGTTCCAAGAACCAATATCCACGCCATTTTGTAAAAGAGCGAGAGCAGAATTTCGATGGGATGAAAGCGTAGTGCTGTCGAGACATCTATATCGCGATCCGCATGATGGACTTGATGCAATCGCCATAAAATCGGGATTTTATGGCTAAGCAGGTGCTGCAACCAGATGGCAAAATCCAGTATGATAAAGCCGACAAGGACCGCCAACCAATCGGGCAGGGCAAGCCAGTTTAGAAGCCCCCAATTGTTCGATGTCGCATAGAAGGCAACCGCCACCGGCAAAATCGGCATCACAAGGCGTATGATCACTGCATCTGCGACAATGATGCCCCAATTGGTCAACCATCGACGCGCGATTGGTTGGGTGCGTTTTTTCTTGGGCATGAGCCATTCTGCCAGCGCCATGACGACAAAGACACCGGCGAATGCACCTAAGCGCAAACTATTCTCGTCCAGTCCAAAAAGCATCAGTGTATCTTGCATGGCTTTGCTTTCGCTTCGGTTTGGTATATGGCTTGCGTCCAGATCATTTGAGATCGAGCGATTGCTCTATATTTACTTATTTGCAACTAACAGCAATTGGGCCAGAATGGCAAATCGCATCGACTGACAAAATCATCACTTTATAGTGACACAGACACAGACACAGACACAGGAACCAGTGGGCGCACTATTGCCTTTGTTGAAGTGCCCTATATGTTTCCAACTTTTGGAAGAATAACATGTCCGCAACTCCGACGCTGACGGCTGACAGTCCGTTTGATTTTCTCATCACCCAGCCGGAAGGTGAAGCCAAAGCCGTTTTTCTGTTTGCACATGGTTCTGGCGGACCAATGGATTCCCCTTTCATGGAGCGGATGGCCAACATGCTTTCCGAGCGTGGTCTGGTGGTTGTGCGCTTTGAATTCTCTTACATGGCCCGTCGCCGCGTTGATGGCAAACGCCGTCCGTCAGGCCGTGCAGAACGCTGGGTTCATCATTTCAAGCGCGCAGTTGAAGAGCTGCTCGAGGGCGAAAGCTGGAACAAGAGCTGGGATGCATTGCCGTTTGTTATTGGTGGCAAAAGTATGGGCGGACGTCTGGCGGCCATGCTTGCTGGTGATGAGGAGCTGGATCTGGCAGTCAAGGCTGTTGCCGTTCTGGGATACCCTTTCCATCCTCAAGGAAAATCGGAAGCCGAACACTGGCGCTTGGAGCCATTGGAAAAGAGTTTGTTGCCAATCCTGATCTGCCAGGGCGAACGTGACGACTTTGGCTGGTGGGACGAAGTGGATGTACTCGATTTGCCGCAGCAAGTCACGTTGGAGTGGATCACAGATGGCAGCCATGATCTGGGACCAACAGGAAAATCGGAAGCGACCATGAAAAGCAACATGCTGCATGCGGCCGATCTTGTTGCCGAGTTTGCCGCCAACCCTCCGGTATTGACCTTTGAGTTTGCCAAAGATGGCGAAGAAGGTGCATCTGAGTAAAACTCTGCCAAACACCAAATAAGAGCTGGAGAACTTAGTTCTTCTCCAGCTCCAGATCGCCTTGTGGGTCGAGTAAATCTTCCAGATGCAAGTTTCCTTGAGGGTTGGAGCGATCCTTTCCGCCCAGATCTTTGGCAGACCAATGCTTGCGACAAAGCGAGATATAGCTCTCTTCACCACCAATCACCACCTGCTCGCCTTCTTCGATTACCTTGCCATCGCCGTCAATGCGCACCACCATGGATGCTTTGCGACCGCACCAGCAAATGGTCCGCGCTTCACGTAACTCATCTGCAATAGCAAGCAGGCGCTGCGAGCCTGGGAAAAGTTCCCCCTGAAAATCAGTGCGTAGACCATAACACATGATCGGAACGTGCAACTCATCGGCAACGCGACCCAATTGCCAGACCTGTTCTTCTGACAGGAACTGCGCTTCATCAAAGAAGATACAATCGGGTCGTTCTTGTGCAGTTTGTTCCGAGATATGCGCAAAGAGATCGGTATCGGTTTGGAAAATGAATGCTTCGGCTTTCAAGCCGATGCGAGAACTGATCTCTCCCACTCGGGTGCGATTGTCCAGCGCGGCAGTATAAAGCAAGGTTTTCATGCCGCGTTCAGCATAATTATAGGAAGCTTGAAGCAGGAGCGTGGACTTGCCAGCATTCATTGCAGAATAGGTAAAATAAAGCTTGGCCATGCTGGTTCCATTCATGCTTTGAGATTTGTGAGTTTACGTCCTAAAAGGACACAACAGATTCGGCAAGTTTTGGTGCGCATGTCAGATTTCCAAATGTGGACAGCATGGACAAGAAAGATGCGGAGCTGATAACAGCATGGCTTTGTGCTTGAGCCGACAATAAAATGACCATTTTTCGCTGATCGATTGTTCCATTTGCCATACATTTGATGAAAATCAGTGAAAAAGCCTGTTTTGCCTTTATTGCAACAAGATGAAACAAGAATGTTGGGTAGAGACAGAAGCAATCGCTTCGGATTCACCAAACCCGTTCGGATGGGGTTTTCAGCTCGTTCATCGCCATGCAAGCTTTCTCAACTTATTCAACCGGCAGGGCATCTATTGCATGGTACCAGCTTTTCTCTCTGGAAGGGTCTGGCTTTGGCCTCTTGGCGATCTCCTTCTTCCTCCATCTTCTGTTTTTTCTAGGGATGCTTTGGGTGCCCTTCGGGCCCCTGGCGGAAGCAGAGGATGAAGAAGAGGTTTCAGTCACATTCGTGACAATAGAAAGACCTCCTCCATCGCTAACCAAAGAGGCGGCGATTGCCGAGGAGATCAAAAAACTGGATGCGAAGGCAACATCTGAGGTTGAGCTCGTTGCCGATCCAAATGGCATGATCCGCCCAAAACAAATGCTGTCTGGTAGCACATTGGCACAAGGTAATAATCAAAAAGCACGTTTGGCTCTCAAGGAAATTGCGGCAGATGAGCGACTTGAACAACTCTGTGCTCTGGAAGCCATGGAACAAATTCAAGTGCACGATAAATCTATGGCGCCAGATCTTTTGCTTTCCTATCCCTTTGAAGAAGTCGCCATGAAAGGCAATCAACTCATCGCCCGTGGAGCAACCTTTTTTGCAAAAAAGAAGTGGTATTACCTGCAATATGAGTGCGAACTCTCCACCGATGGCAAGGAAGTGTCTGCCTTCGCTTTCAAGATAGGAAACCCGGTTCCACGCCGTATGTGGGAAAGCCACAACCTGGTCGAGGAAGTAATTGAGAGCGCCGAAGATATTGAGCGCTATAACGACAAAACGCGCTCCGAACATGGCGAAGCGCGTTAGGAGAGACAGCAATTCTGCTTGCTTGTATCAGCGGCTTGCACCGATGTAGAGATTACTTCATCCGGTAGCGGACACGAGCACTGTGTTCGATTGCACCCACATGCAGGCGATCAAGCTCCAGCTCATCACGCAGCATGAGAAGGAACTGCAATTCGTCCTGCTCTACCTGAAGGTCTGCTGCTGCTACCTCAATTGCCAGCGCATAAGCGGTTTCATACAGTTTCTCTGGCAATGATACCCGCACCACCTGAAGAACAGCGTCTACACCACCATTTGCCAAAAGCTCTGAGCAATCACGGGAGACCGGGACAAGGCGAGCCTCTTCGAAGTCCTGGAAGACCGGAAGAGTCTGTACTTCTTCACCGATTTTCAGTAGCTCGGAATCGGTCATGGTCCGATCCGCAGCCGACATGGACACCATCACATAAATCAGGGCTTCTTCTGGTGAGACCACTTTGGTCATAGCTTTGTCCTCTAGTGCTGTGCCACAGGAGCCGAGGACGATAAGGATGGGTCCGTAGGCGAAAGATATGGCAAATGATTTGTCTCCAAATCTAGGCTTGCAATCGGGTGGGATCAAGGGTGTGAAGGAGTAATGATTTGAGCAATTGGGGAGAAGCATGGGGGAAAGGCGCTCTTTCTTCATCTTGAGCAAAAAAATAATGAAAAAGACGCTTCCCCTTGTGCGCTGCAATGAGATAGAAAGGCGACAGTCCTTGAGCCTTGCGAACAAGCATTGAAGCCAGCAGGGCCGGACAAATCTCTCAATTCATGTCCAACTCGGTATCCAAAGGAACAGCCAGACAATGACCTCCACCTCTGCCCTTACCCTCGACCTGACAGAAGAGCTTGTACAGGCCGCGGCAACGTCCAAAGCTTGGCCGTTTGAAGAGGCACGAAAACTGGTCAAACGTTACGCAAAGTCTGGCATGCCCAAGGAAGTGCTGTTCGAGACCGGTTATGGTCCATCAGGTCTGCCGCATATCGGTACTTTTGGCGAAGTTGCCCGTACCTCCATGGTACGCACCGCCTTTCGCGCGCTGACCAATGACGAAGTGCCAACCCGCTTGCTGTGCTTCTCCGACGATATGGATGGTTTCCGCAAGGTGCCAACCAATGTCCCGCAGCAGGACATGCTGGCACAATATCTGGAATTGCCGCTGACCCGCGTACCCGATCCGTTTGGTACCCATGAAGGTTTTGCGCAGCATAACAATGCGCGCCTCTGTGCCTTCCTGGATCAGTTCGGTTTTGATTATGAGTTTGCCTCTTCAACTGACTATTACACGTCCGGTCGGTTTGATGAGACCTTGCTGCGCATGTTGGAAGTCTATGACAAGATCATGGGCATCATCCTTCCAACACTGGGAGCGGAACGTCAGGCAACTTATTCGCCGTTCCTGCCAGTCTGCCCACGTACTGGCAAGGTGCTACAGGTTCCGATGATTGAGCGCAACGCTTCCAAAGGCACCGTGGTCTATATTGATCCGGAAACCAACGAGAAGGTTGAAGTTCCGGTCACTGGCGGCGCTGTGAAATGTCAGTGGAAGGCAGATTGGGCCATGCGCTGGGCGGCATTGGATGTGGCTTATGAGATGTCTGGTAAGGATTTGATTGACTCGGTCAAACTCTCCACCAAGATTTGTCGTGCGCTTGGCAAGCCACAACCGGAAAGCCTGTCTTACGAGCTGTTCCTGGATGAAAAAGGCGCCAAGATCTCAAAATCCAAAGGCAATGGCCTGACCATCGAAGAATGGCTGACCTATGCTTCTCCGGAGAGCCTGTCGCTCTATATGTTCCAGAAGCCAAAGACCGCAAAGAAGCTGTATTTCGATGTGATCCCGAAGGCTGTGGACGAGTATTTCACCTTCCTCTCCAAAGTGGAAGGCGAAGAGATCGACAAGAAGCTGGTCAATCCAACCTGGCATATCCATTCCGGCGTGCCACCAAAAGCAGATATGCCGATCAGCTTTGCATTGTTGCTCAATCTGGTCAGTGCAGCCAATGCTCATGACAAAGATGTGCTTTGGGGTTTCATCTCTCGCTATGCGCCTGGTGCGAATGCTCAGAGCCATCCGAAGCTGGATGAGCTGGCAGGCTACGCGATCCGCTACTTCGATGACTTCGTGAAGCCGAAGAAGCAGTTCCATCTGGCGGACGAGAAGCAGTCTGCAGCTCTCGCTGATTTGGCTGTGCGTTTGAAAGCCTTTGGCGAAAGCAATGATGCGGAAGCCTTGCAAACCGAAGTCTTCTCTGCTGGTAAGGCTCATGAGTTCGAGAACCTGCGTGATTGGTTCAAGACCATCTATCAGGTCCTGTTGGGTCAGGATCAGGGTCCTCGCTTTGGTTCCTTCATCGCGCTTTATGGCGTTGAGAATACAGTTGCTCTGATCGAGAAGGGACTTTCAGGTGCCCTGAAAGCCGATCATGATGCAGAGCATGGTGTAGCACAGGTCTGATCTGAATGATCTTATCGATTTTGAAACCTGGAAAAGCCAGCAAAGTCCCCAATCTTGGGAAAGCCTTGCTGGCTTTTCTCTTTGCAGTCTTTCTTGCCGTTGTTGGATTTGTCGTGTCTTCCGCCTTTGCGGATGATAGCCATACGCCATTGGAGCCCTTGGACTGTCCAGGGGAAATGCCTGCAGGCGAAGCGGCCATCTGTTTCATTTTTCATTTACCAGCCGATTGGAGTGATCTCTCTGGTCGGTCCGTGGAAGTGCCCGTGATGCGCTTTGCACCAACTGGGGATCTGGATGAAGCAGCCAAAGCCAACAAGCCGCCTCTTTTGGTGATATTGGGTGGCCCCGGTCAGTCGGCTATCTATCTGCGTCATGTGATGCTTCAACGCCTTGCGCCCTTGCGTAAGGATCGAGAACTGATCTTGATGGATCAGCGAGGCACAGGTCCCTTGAATCTGGAACTGGCCTGTGAGGATGCACTGGATGACGGGAACAAAGTCGATATAGAAAAAGTCCTGAAATGTGCCAAGTCTGCCAAGACCGAAGGTATTCATCTCTCTGATTATACGACGGGGGCCACAGCTCGTGATTATCGCGCCCTGCGTTATGCATTGAAAATTGACAAATGGGATGTGATTGCTACCTCTTATGGTGCACGTGTAGCCCAAAAATTGCTGGTTCTGGATGAAAAAGGCACCAATCGCCTGGTCCTGAACAGTCCACACTTCCTGCATTCTCTGCTCATTGATTGGGATCCTTTTCCTCTGGTGGAAAAGGTCATGGAGCAATGCAACGAAGATGAAGTCTGCCGCAACTCCTACCCGTCACTCTATTGGGATTTTCAGGCGCTAAGATTTGACATCGGAAAGGTGGAGCTTAGCGAAAAAGCCCTTTCCTTGATTAAGGAAGGCAAGGAAGCTGCGGAAGAACTCGGCCCAGATGGGAAAGAGGATTATATCAAAGGTCTCGTCTATCTTTTGTATCGCCAACGGTTGCAGTCTCTGTTGGCACGACATCGATCGGGCGAGGTACCACATGATATCTGGAAGACAATGATATCTCTGCAAAAGGCTCTGCAAACAGAAAAAGCCTGGTCACCGCCGGAGCCGCTTACTTCCAACTCCAAAAAGATCAGCCAATTGCTCCATTACACGATTTTCTGTCAGGAAGATGGAGCACGTATGCAAGCTAAAGGCTGGGATGCAATCACTCAGCCGCTCTATGCGCATTTCTACAAGGCGATTTGCACCAAACTGGATGGACCGAAGCTCAAAGCAGGCTGGGACAAAATCAAGAAGAGCAAGACGCCAATTCTGATTCTGAGTGGAGATTTGGATACAGTGGTTGATCCCAACAGTGCGCAAGGGGTGCTTGAATTCTATACCAAGGCGATCTGGGTGCGGTTTCCATCATCTGGACATGATGTGCCATCTCAAAATCTCTGTGCACGTCAGATCATGTGGGATTTCCTGAATGGGAAAAAGCTGGTGACGAATTGCATCGGCAAGAAGCCATTGATTTTTCTTCAACCCGATCAGGCGATCCGCACGACCGGCTAATTGGCGATATCTGAAACAGGTTCAGAGTTGCCATCATTGACTGTCTCAGGTTCGGGTGCGATCAAATCAAAATTGGCGGGCTCGGAACCACTCGACTGGATTGCGTCATTCGCTAATTGATCCAAAGCACTTCGTGTTTGATTGGAGAGGCGTCGCTGTTCTGACCGTGATACGCCGCCAATCCCACCATGAAGGCCTCGTGTTTGGGTCTTTGCCTCTTCCAAGGCTGCCTGGTAGTGGCCATCGTGGGGAAGGGCCCATCCGTAGCGTACCATCCATTCACCCAAATCGGGGAGCACCACGTTGCGGGCTTGAGCTGTTTTGGTCATACGCCCAATCATGCAACGACCAGAGAGCCGATCAGTTGAGCGTTGACCACCCTGATAGGCTTGTTGCTGTTCCTCGGAAATATCGCAACTGATCCCCCTGCCTCTCAGAAATCTCTGCAATGCAGTCTTTGCCAGCTTGTTGCAGTTTGCTTTCTGGCCAAACATCACACAAGTCTGATCTTGGGGCGGGCCGTCAATATTGGCCAACCTCAAAATTACTTGTGACGATCGAAGATCAGCTTTCAGTTCCGTGGAGGAAACAACCACCACCTTCCGGAAAAAAGGGGGGAGTTTTGCCCGCTTTGGCGGTGGAGGGAGAGGATTGCCGCTGTCACGTTTCAATGATTGAATCTGTGTCAGGGGTGAGGCTTCGAAACCGGGCGTGACATTGCGACTGGGTGGCAGCACATTGGTGCCTGCTTGCGGTCCCTGTAATTTAATTTCCGCTTCTTCTATCGAGATCTGTGTCTCTTTACCAGAATTTGATTTGGTTTCAATCTTGTTTTCGATGTGACCATCTTTGGGCAGGTCGGCTTGAACTGGTGCCTGCCCGGTATTGGAAACCTGCACTGATGAAGTACCTGCTAAACCCGATTGTGCGACCTGAGCTCCCGAAGAGGTTTCTGGATCCACAAAGAAAACCCAAATTCCCCAAAACAGGCCCAGCGTCAGGATCATCGCCAGCAGAAAATACAGCATACCAGATAGGAGAGATTTCACTTTGGGATGCATAATGAGTTGATCCTGAAAAAGGTCTGTCGCGAACCCGTTTGCAATATAACTCCCTGATCAATGAATGCAAAGCAGCGCGGAAAATAACCAACATATTTTGACGTCTGGCCCATGGTGGAAACTCCCAAATGGGCCAGGGTGAACACATTTAGTATCCACTTTCTGGTTTAAACCCCTCGTCTTCAGACGAGCTGGCTTCAGCGCAAGGAAATGAAGGTGATCATACTATCCAGAAAAATGAACCGCCCAATGGGATTAGAGGTTCATTTTTCTGGATAGTATGATCATGCAATACGACAAAGGCAAACATTGCGTTTTCTATCATCGTTATCACTTGGTCTGGTCGACCAAGTATCGCTACAAGGTCTTGGTTGGTGATATACGATTGCGTGTGAGAGAGATTCTAAGACAGGTTTGTTCTGAGAACCGGGTGGAAATCATCCATGGAGCTCTATCTCTCGATCACGTCCATATGTTCGTATCAGTTCCACCAAACCTGTCTGTGAGCGATCTCATGCGCAAGATGAAGGGGCGGTCTTCTCACAAGGTGCAGCGAGAATTCCCCCAGCTTAAAAGACGCTACTGGGGGAAGCATTTTGGGGGTCGCGGATATTTTTCGACCACGAACGGGGCTATTACCGAAGATATTGTACTTCAGTACCTTGAAAGGCATGTGCAAAACCCTACCGACATCAGTCGGTAGATGGGATGGTTGCCGTCCTCCCATC
The DNA here is from genome assembly GCF_900215605.1 of Cohaesibacter gelatinilyticus. Lineage (NCBI taxonomy): Bacteria > Pseudomonadati > Pseudomonadota > Alphaproteobacteria > Hyphomicrobiales > Cohaesibacteraceae > Cohaesibacter > Cohaesibacter gelatinilyticus. The sequence continues at coordinate 91,491 of NZ_OBEL01000010.1, forward strand.
GCGGCATCGTAATGTGCCAGCATACGGGTGTTGACGCCTGTAAAATCGA
>NZ_OBEL01000011.1 GCF_900215605.1 Cohaesibacter gelatinilyticus
CTCATAACGGTCTGGTTGGGGGTTCAAGTCCCTCCGGGCCTACCATTCTTTTCAATAACTTAGCTAGAAAAATGCGGATGGCTTGCGGGTTCAATTGAACCTGTTTTAGATTGTTGGTGGTTTATCTAGTGGCTTCCAGTGTGTTGGCTCAGGGCTCCAGCAAACAGGTTGCCCACAATCACTGCTGAATAAAAGCTCATCACCTGCAACTTCAATAGAGCAGCTGTAATATGCGCTTGGTGGCTCGAAAGCCAAGAACCAGCTCTTATCTTTCGGCGCGGTTGCGATTGGGCGCCATGTGTTATCATTCATCCTGTTACCTTTCTTACGCTTGTGAAATCCAGTATGTCCGCTTCTTGCCTTAGATGGTCTGGCGCATAACGGGCATAGACTTTTTCGGTTACTGATGTGTTGGAGTGACCCAGATATTGGCTTATCTTGGTCATTTCGATTCCTGCCCCTGCCAAATGAACGGCGGCGGTATGGCGCAATGTGTGAGGCGTTACCCCTTCCAGCTCAGCCAGTTTGCAGGCTTTCTTAAAGCCCGTCTTTATGCATTTGATCGGCTGTCCATTCCACTCGATCACATAGTCGGATAGTGCGCCGGTCTTTGCATGTTGCAGGGCCGCTCTTGCTCCGGCATTCATGGGCACCGTTGCGCGCCCTTTCCTTGGGCCTTCTGCGTCCACCTTCAGATTGATGTGGCCTTGCTCGAAGTCAACGCGATCCCAAGTCAGCTCCAACAAAGCGGTGATTCTGCTTGCCGTTGACAGCAAGAGAATGATTGCCAGCTTGATATGGTGCGTCTGGGCTGCATCGATAAGCTTCTGACATTCGGCTTGTGTCAAGAAGCGGTCTTTTGGCGCTGGCTTTGGTGGCCGCTCGATGGGTGGTGCATGTCTAATGATATCATGCTTCTTTGCCCAATTCAGAACTGTGCGCAAATGGCCTAGCTCTGTCCAAATCGTCCCGTCTTTTATTCCCGCCTCTCTTCTTTGCTTGATATGCTTGCGGCAATCGTCTGTTGACACCTTGTCAGCCTTGATATGACCAAAGCTTGTTTCCATCACCTTCCATTCGGACTTCATGGCATCGACAACGCGCCTACCGGTCTTTTCCTTGCTATAAGCTTCCCATAGCTCTGCTACGGTCGGATCTGCCTTGAGGCTGGATTCTCGCTTGAATTGTTCCAGCCTTGCTAGTGCCTCTTTCCTGCTTTCTTTTTCATGCGTGCCAAACAGCCGATATCGGCGGCGGGTTCCGCCTTCTCGCCATTGGACGACATATCGTCCTCTGAGTGTTCCAAGTTTGTATTCTGGCATTCGTACCTCCTGACAGCCTCTTGAGAAATACGGACAAGCTTTCCGCCTACACGGAAATGAGGCAACTCGTTTTTTCCGCAAAGGTTGCGAATATGGCTTTCAGAGCAGCCCCAACGGGCGGCAAGTGTTTTGGTGGTAAAGGGTTTCCCAGTTATCAAGAGGGGCCTCCTGTACTTGCTTCGACAAGCAGAGCAATGCCTGCAAGTGATGGGATGAGGCCAACCAAGGAGGACGCTAGCGCCATTCTCACACCGAGACGATCCCCCATCTTGTATGATTTCCATGCTTCCAGCCACAGATAAATAGTGCCCCAATAGAAAGGCACAAACAGTATTATTAATCCGACTGCCATCGTCTTGCCTCCTGAATAATAACGTGCCGTGCTTCCAGATCGTTGCGGTGCTGGTAGAGTGCTTGTGCTATTGCGACTATATCCCGCCACTCGAAACCGTGTGCTTTCCAGAACTCAATCTCATTCATGGAATGCTGTTCCCGGTGCTTTGCTGGTGACAAAGGGACCACATAGGCATCGTCCGGCTTTTCCTGCATGCCGGTGTCCCGCTTGCCCAATCCAAGGCAACCAGATCGCAAATGAGCGGCTTCTACAGGCCATACACCAGTAAGGATGCAGGGTAGCTCACGAATGGCAACGAGATTATCCTTGTTGCACTTTCTTGGCCTTTTACGCTGGCCTTTCATGATCGGGCTGGGGAGAGGTGCTATTCTGCTACTCATTGCGCAATTCCTCTTGTAATAGCCTTGTGGTAAGCGCTTGCAGCTCTTTTCTACGGTCTGGATATCCAAACTTAGGTTGAAGCAAGATTCGGGCGCGCTTGATTTTCAGGGCCTCTATCTCGCTTGGGTAGGGATAGGGGTGGCCGGTTGGGATTGCTGGCTGCATCACTGGCCCTCCCTGTCAAAGTGCTTTGCCAATTCAGCACGATAGTGCTTGTCTGCTGCTATCACTGCCTCATCAAAATCCGCTTCGTTTACCGATATGAAGTGAGTAGCGTATTCAGTCACAAACTCCCAACGCAGTAAATCTGAGGTTTTGCGTAAGACAATCGGCAAGCCTTTTGCTTTGTAGGTAGGTCTGCCCCATCTAACGCTTTCATCAATCCACTCAAGAGGCTTTGCAAGACTGGCAATGGCCATTGGCGAAATATCATCCTTATGGCCAGATCCACCACATGCAGGGCATGCAATCTCTGAATCTCTGATAAAGCTATCTTCCGGGGCTTCATGCTCTACGAATGCATTTGACAGATCTGGAAGAGGTTTATCTGATACAGTTCTTTTTGGAATGATCAGGTGATCTTCCTCTATGGCTTTCAGAACAAACTCTATCGCATCAGTGCAAGTCTCCATTTCCGGATCTTGGGCAAACTCAGCCATGCCTTTCGCAATGCGCTCTATCAGGGCTTCTCTATCTCTCATCTCCCAGCTCCTTCGCATTGAAGTGCAGGTCAACCAAGCGCCCAGCCATAACATTCACTGGCACTTGATACTTTTTGGCGAGCTTGGCTACGGCAACCTCATCGCAAACGTCGATACCATCCTGCCCGATATCCTCTCTCAGAAAGGCCTCAGGCATTAGTAGTTCCATTGCGAAGGCGTTAGCCTCTTTTTCAATTACAGCTCCTCTCATTGCTCGCAGCCCTCCTGACAGGCTTGGAAGAAGGGAAGAGCAACACTTTCCCGATTGTGTGGAAAATCATGAAGGTCTTGCCCGTCGACCAAGACAAAATACTCAAGCGGGTAATACTCGCTTCGATCCTCTCGTTTGCGCTCATCCACCTGAACCAGTTTTCCTGACTTGGTTGTTGCCTCTGCTATGATCATGACTGGCCTCCTTTCTTCGAAGGTTCGAGCAACACGCCCAAGCAAGCAGCAGAATGCAGCGCATCTGTTGCTTCTTGCCCTAGAGCCATAAGCACGGTTCCAGATCCGGGTTGCTCACCCAATGAGCCATCCGGCCTCTCAAACTTCACCTTTGGGCTGACAAACAGGATTGCTTCCGATTTTGGGGCAAATTCTTGCCACCATGGGGCGCTTGTTCTATCCGGCATGAGAGCTATTCCATCGCCATGCTCAAAAAACTTAGTGAGCCATTTTCGCTTAGTAGACTGGTGGCCGAAAGGCGGGTTCATCCAGACAGTTCCGTACCACCGCTGGGCCAAGCCATTGTCTTGCTTGGTGTAGAAGTCTACCGCTGGTACATAGCGCGGCCCTTCAGCAGGGCTAGCAACATCCAAATCAAACTGAATGTTCAAAGCATCAAAGATGTACTTAGGCGTGTACCAGTCGTCACTTTTCCCGCATGTCTCATATGCACCCATCTACACGCCCTCCCCATCTGGAAAAGCATGAGGGGCTGGCGGTATAGGTAGCCAGTGAGTGACGATTTCAGGGCTTTCGCTCGGTCCCCAAACAGGCATCGCGGAAAAGGTATCAATCCATGTCTCTATGTCCACGGCCATTCCATCGGTCATGCCCCACTGAACATTGGGCATACGAGACGTACCCCAAAGCAGAACATCAATAACCGTTCCATCCTTGGGGGCTGTTTCAATCGGTCTCCACTCGATGTTGCTATTCTCAGCCATGAGAGGACTCCATAGTTTCAAAGTAGAAAGTCACTTTCACTCCGTTGACCGTGATCAGGCCAAAGCGCTCTGCATTGCGGAAGTTGACGCTTGCCTTCCTTGCCAGCTCGACTTGCCTTTGCAGTAGCTCCCTGAACTCCTCAACGCTGTGAGTGGACTTGTAGAGATTGCACTTTGAGCAGGCAGGAACCTTGTTGTCCTCACGCTCTCGCTCAGGCTTCCATGCTTGGTCTGGGCAGTCAGGATTTTTCCTAGCCAGCTCAGTAACTCGAATGACCGGCTCAACATGATCTGCATGCCAGCCCTTCTCAGGGAGATCATTGCCGCAATACCAGCACTTGCCGCCCGTCTTATCCCAAATCCTCTTACGCTTAGGAGTCATGCTCATCTCCCATCAGGTCAACAGTGGAGACAGGAGGAAGGCCAAGCGTCTCGTCGCCTTCGAGGTAAAGCCGGATAATGACTGCAACTGTCTGGACCAGCTCACCGCGAACAGCTTCAAGGCTTCCCTTGCCTTCAATGCATTTGTTTGCTGCCTGGATAGCTTCTCCGCATTCTTCAGCCAGTTTCGGGATAGGAGGGATTTTGCACGGCTGCGGGTATTCCAGAACCGCGCATGTTGCCTCCATTATGGCATCATCAAAGAATTTCGATAACTTGGATTCCATCTTACTGCCCTCCCTTGGAGAGAGCGCCGTCTGCTTCGTCAAGGATCTGAGAAATCGATAGCGTCCCGTATTCAGCCCAATCATCTGAAAACTTGATTTTGTGTTCTTTATCGTAGTCTGTTGCCAGTAGATTGAGCGCTGCGGAATTCTTCTCCAAAACCTCACGCAAGCGCTTATTCTCTGCTTCCAGATTGGCTATGCGAGTATCTTTGTTGTTTTCTAATGGGCGATTGTTCCAAAGGTCGCGAACTTCTTGAAATAGAAGGCCGCAATCATTCCCATGGCTAGCGTACTTTTCACCAGACTTTGCGCCGCATGACCCGCATTTGATTGAGTAAAATATGCCCGTGTCATCTGGGCAGTGATCTCGGCTAATATGCCCTTTGCCGCCACAGAACGGGCAGGCCTTGATTTCAATCTCACTCATCACGTCAGCTCCTTATATTCAGTATCAATCAAATTACGTATCCAGCCTTCGACCTGTTGGGCGGACTGGTAGAATTGTTTTGACCCCATTTCCGATATTCTTTGTGTCATCGGGGCGTAGATTTTCACGACATTTTCACTTGCAATCACGATGGAATATTCATGTATGCTTCTGATCAGAGCAGCGGTGCGTTGTGCCTCTGCCTTGGTCTTGCAGACATGCACTTGTTCGGTGCAAAACCCTGTTTCTACCAAGCCTCGTTTGCGCAAATGCTCGCTTGTTGGGTAGTCGTGCATCATGCGTTCTGGCAGATTGTGCCAAAGCTCATTGACCACCGCGAAAAATCGGCTATGGGCTGCTTGTGATCTGGCATCTATTACATCCACTGCATAGACCCGGTTTGCCTCAAAGCTTTCCTGGCATTTTGCCTCTGTATGGCTTGTTGGCTCCAACGCTTCTCCATTCCATCGCATTGCTATTGTCATGGCTATCTCTGCGGGTTATCCGGGTTCTCGAAAAGCTCTTCGCCATTCTCGCCATAGTCTGCCTTGTCCAGCTCATCACGGCGGGTTTCCATTCGGTCCTTGATGGCAAGAATCCACTTCACGGGAAGGATAGAGAGAGGGCCGCGCAACTCATCATCAATCCTGTCCAGTTTCTTATGGTCAGCTTCGTCAATCTCGGCTTGAAGGAACTTTACGTTCAATACCTGGTTTGCGCGGCTGGATGAGAGACGGGCAACACTGGCGCCTTGATAATCGCTGTCATCAACAGAGCTGATCCCAAGGGCAATAGAGGCCGCATAGCGCCGGGCATAAGTGGTTGCTGCGCCTTTTATTTGAGGCTTTTCTTTGACATCGCAAACAGGATAATCAGATGACTCGCTAGCCCCTGATAGATGGGCAACAGTCGTCACGACAATCAACATGCCATCACTTATTTTGGTTTTTTGGAACAGTACCAAACCCAGCTCAGGCATTGCATCCCGCGCCACATTCAAAACATCCACCAAGTCAGCATATTTGAATGAATATTGACCAGCGTTTGCAGTTTTTGTTTTCTCCGGGTCTTTGACGACCTTTTGTAGTTTTGCCAATGCAGCATAAAGTTGGCTTGTCGCGTCTGCCTGTTCAGTCATATCAATTCCCCTCAATAGCTTCTAACTCAGCTCTCAGCTTTGCCTTGTGTTCTTCGGCTAGAGTGGCATCGTTAACCATTTTCATTTTTTGGATATCGTCTGGGATGCAAAGGGCAGGGTGCGCTTTGACCCATTGCAGCAACGTACCGAAATTAAGATCAGTGCCTGTTGTCCAGCTTGCGGTTTCAAAATCTGGGGCTTTCCGGAATTGCTCACATGCAGAGTCAAATTCTTCCTTAATCACCGCGTTGCGCTCGTCTTCGGTATCAAAAAACCGGAAAGGACTTCCGTAAGTGTCCCGTGCGTATTCTTCTTTGATCCACTTTTGACCGCTTTCGAAATTTCCGGAGTGGATTGAAAGAAATCTCATGTCTCGCATATCGGGGATCTGCGGTATTTCCCTTCCCCTGTGATAAGGATTTTGTCTCACCGAGAGCGGGTATAAAATCTCCCCATCAAGAAGCTTGCCAAGATCAATCATTACGCGATGACTTTTCATCCATTTTTCAAGATCGCGTTTAGCGGCGGCAAGTTCTTGCTCGGCTTTAGATTGTTCGCGTTTCAAATCTGCGACTACCTGCCTCGCGTCTTTTCGCAGCTCTTCTAGCTCTGCTTTTTTTGCTTCAAGTTCAGCATCGACAACAGCAACAGGTGGAGAATTAAAAAGGTCATCGGCAGGCATGGTGACAAGGTAGCTAGCAGGCTCGGTAAACTCGTCCTCATAGACCTCACCTTCATAACCGCGTGTCTGGCCCAAGATCTTAACCATTGGGCGAACGTAAGCTGTCTGATCAACGATGTGGTCTACGACAAATTCAGTTCCGGTTTTGTCGAAATATGCTTGGTTGCTTTGCTTTGCCATATCAATTACCTGCGGTAAAAACGGAAATCCATGTGTAGAGCATGGTCATGAAGGTGATGAGAGAGCCGAGGGCTAGAAGGTCACGAATGATCATGATGAACCTCGCTCTTTCAACATTGCGTCGGCAACTTGATATGAGATCGAGGCAATGCCCATTTCATCCGCTTGCTCGCTCTTCAACCCTAGACCCAGCACAGCCACCAAAGCTTGCCCCGCAAACCAATCGCGCAAGGTCATCCCGCTTGCATGCGTCTCTGGATTGTGGTGAGGCGGAAATGCTGGGCCACCGTCATCTATCTTGGTCATATTGTCCCTTTCTGGCGGTCCTGCTGTTCTTGGCTCTACAGGACCGCCTTTTCTACGGGGAGTGAATTGGTTTCCCCGACAAGGCTGGTTGTCTCAGGAGTGCGGTTAGGGTGAATGCCTTGCCGGGGAATGGGTTATTCGACCTCTTCAAACAGGTTGACTTCAACGTCAGTGAAGTCGCGGAATGTTGCGGATTTGGGCAGGTTTTCTAGGGCTGCCGTTTCTCCGAAGAGGCCGATTTCAAAGGTTGAGCCGTCATCGCAAGTGATTGCTAGTGTCCGAGAACCTGAATTATTCAAGTCACACCCAACAAGCTCGACGCTGGTGACGTTGTGTACGTTTGTTGTCATGAGCATCTCTCTTACTCCGCTGCTTCTAGGCCTAAATCATGGGCTGTCAGGCGATGTTCTGCGTATGGGTCGCTGTTGCCGCCCATTTCCTTGGCTGCTTTCTCCATGTCTGTCAGAAAGCGCTCGTCAATTTCGGCTTGCAGGTTGTCTTTCCAGTCGCCAGCCTCGGCCATGCTTCCACAGCCCGTCATGTCAACGGTCACACCAGCCACATCAGCAATCACTTCAATGTGCAGGTCATTCAGAACACGCATGAGAGCGATATTCTCTTCTGCTGTGTCTGCCTTGCTGCTGTTGATGTTGTGGACACCATCAAGACCTTTGCCCTCAAGGGCTTCAAGGATCTTTGCTGCATGATCTTCAACAATCTTTCTGGTGCCGTTTTTCATCTTCCATCTCCGCTAAGTATGAGCCTTTTGTGTTCATGCTCAGGAACCGTTTTCAGTGTCGTATGCAAAAATCTGCGCGCCCCGCGCTGCGGTCTACATATCAACTCTCCTACTTGGGTTCGTCGTTCGTTGATGAAAGTATATTACACATATCGTAATTTATAAGTCAATCAAAAAATAACAGTAATCGTAATTTTATTTTTAGACAAAGAAAAACCCGCCAAACTGAATCGGCGGGTTTAGTGGATTATTCTGCGGCGATAGCAAGGAGTCGGGAGGCAGCTTCCTTGGAGCCTATATGAACCTCTTCCCGGAAAATCTCACCCAATCGGTGGGTGTTGGTTCCGAGATGTTGGGCGACGATATTGTATTTGACGCCCTTCATGCGCATTAGATGCGCGGTTACCGCTTCGTCAAAATTAAGCGACTTGCGCTCGACTTCAACATCATTTAGTTCTACCCCTGTCAACGGGTGGATTATAGCCATATGCTGGCCTTTCTTTTTGAAAAGAGCCAGCGAGGCATTGACGCCTCCCACAAAATCCGTCAGGATAGTGTGGTGAATTCACGACGCAGCCTAGCTGACTGCTGTTGGTTTAAAGCCGGTACATCTAACCATGTACCGGCTTTTATTTTGCCTGATTCGCAAGTAGACTCCAAGAGACTAGATCTGGCTGTGTTTTTGTTCTGTTCTAGTCTTAATTAGGAGAAGTCTTATGCTTGAACAAATTCACGTTGCCATCCTGAAGGGCGATAAAATGTTTTTTGCGCAATGCCTTGAGGTTGATATAGCCGCACAAGGCAAAACGTCAGAAGAGGCTATGGGCAACCTAGTGCATGTGTTCCGTTGCGAATTGGCAGAAGCGGGCAAAAACGGTCGCTCGATCATGGATATTGGGCCTGCCCCAGATACTTGGGGCAATTGCTGAATTAGCAAGTGGAATCAAGGCTTGCGATTGATTCCTATCACCTTGGCCAGAACCCGGATCTCATCATCGCAATCATCATGTGTGAAATCTGCAACCTTCAAGGGCTTCTGGAAATCTGGATGATTGCTTTCCGGGCAAAGTTCCCAGCCATCCGCGCCTTGCCTGATGCGCTTGGCCGTGTTCTCAATCATCTGGCCTTGAAATTTGGTGTGCTGGATGATGACCAGTTCGCCTTCCAATATATCCCAAGCCCCGCCATTGATATGGCTCACGCAGTGCAGGGTTGATCCTTCTGGCGCTATCAGATTCAAGCTATGACCAACCACACGCAAGGCGAATTGCTGGTCTTCCGGGTAGCCTGGTACGGTCACCAGATCGGCAAATTCATTCAGACCTTCGACGCCTTGATAAAGCTCATCTACTTGTTTCCAGACGCCCGCAGCCACTTCGCCACGGATGGGAATCAGGCTTTTCTTGTTCTGTACAGGTTCCAGCCCAACCATCTCAACGACCGCACCGCCAATTTCTTTAATCTGATCAACGGATGCGTTGGGATCGGACAGCATCGATAAAACTTGCATTGGGTCCATTTCCAGAAATTCGGCAAATGGCATTATTTCATTGCTCTGAAGCTGCCGGTTGCCTTTTGACAATTCTGTCATGCGGGCAGGGGCAACCCCAAGATGCTCAGATAAAGCACCTTTGGTTTTGCCGAGGCTTTTCAAGCGTTTTCCAATCCAATCTCTCATGGCGGGCATTATCGTAATTGCCTTATTCCCTGTAACTGACGAAAAGCGGAATTTATTTTATTTTTTGCCTTGATTAAAATTACGATATGTGTAATTTATAGACTATGAAAAACGTTCGGAACATTGTTGAACGGTTCGGAGGCTTGTCGGCGATGGCCAGAGCCTTGGGCCACAAGCACCCAACGACGATACAGGGATGGCGGGATAAAGACCGCATTCCACACTGGCGATGGGATGAAGTGAAAAAGGCAGCGCGCCGCAAGAAGATCAAGATTTCCGATCTTTTTGCCGAGCCAGCCGAATAGGAGCGCAGCATGAAGAGATTTTTGATTGATGCCCTGATCATCGGCGTCTGTTTTGCGGCTTTGGCTGTCTATGGCTGGGATGATCTTGGTGACTATCTCTCTGAGCTTGGTGCGCTTCCAGACACGTTTTGCGAAGAGCGCGGCTATGTCCTCCAAAGCATTGGAGAGTGAGAGATGGATATCGCATTTCGTGAATTGTTTGTTCTCGTCTGCCAATCCGTTGGCGCTCTGACCCTTGTGGCGGTGGTGATCATTCTTGCCCATGCGTTTCAAGTTCATCGCGAACAAAACAAGTAATTCCTTTTGGTTGGTGGGTGGCGGACCATTCTTCGGCCTAACAGGCGGTCATGGCTCACCAATCAACACACAGACAGGGTTTACCCTTCGAGGCTTCCTCCTGCTTCGTCGCTGTCTGTGAGGGTCTACCAGGGCGTTTGGTAGACCCGCTTATCTCCCGAACTTGCGCGAAAGGGAAAGGCGCAAGCGACTTGGGGGCAGACCACAACACAAGATCTGCCCCCATTTTTTGACCAGCCAGAAAGCCGTTGCGGCGGTGCTTTCTGACCTGATGAGAATTTAAGACAGGCCGGTCCAAAAGGCATCTTGAAGATTAAGGAATATTTCAATGCGCGTTTTTGAAGAGAAGATATATCGCGGCTTGAAAGCGGCCACATTAGACCTTGTTGACGCGTTTGGATTTCTGAAAAGGGCTGCTGCGGCAAGCCGTGTTTCCTTGCAAATGCTAGCGACCTATTACAGCCCACACCACCCACAGACCTTCATGCCTATTGATGTGATGATCGATCTGATGCGGAAGTCTGGCGACCTGTCCCCGCTCGAATATATCGCGGGACTGTTTGAGAAGGAACTGACCGACAAGCCTACAGGCGAAGCAGGATCACACGAAGAACGCACCCGCCAAGCCATCAAGGAAATGGGTGAAGCCATTGCAGAGATAGCAAAAGGTGAGAGTGAACCAGCCATGCTGAAAGAGCTTGAAGAGGCCCAGCAAGCCATTGCGAACCTGCTGAAGACAAAGAAGGCGGGAGAGTGAGGGTAAACCACGAAAAGCGCCTGACGCGCAACGCCAAAGGCAACCGCCTCAAACATATGTGCATGGCCGATGGTTGTGAGAAGTGGGGATCTTTCGGGGTCCAAGTGAATTTCAAATATCGCAAGCCCGGCCTTTGGTTCTGTGGGCAGCATTTGAGAGAATGGAAGGAGATGGAAAGTGAAAGAGAACAGTCATCCAAAGCACGTTCTTAGAGCGCTTGAGCGTCTTAAAAACGGCAACACATTGCGCCGCTCTTACTCCACTTCCGAGGAAGCCCAAATTAGGGGCGGTGGGTATCTATACAGCCTTTATCCGGGTGACCGTAAGTTCCCAACTGTTTCAGGCCGCTACATCGTGGAGCATGGCCTTGTGGAATCCAATAAAGATGGCCTGTTTGGCGATACCCCGCAGACCTTCTCTTTACCTTCTGCGTCTGCCGGAGAGTGAGATGACCAAAGGCACCGTCAATATATCCCGCTCCATCTGGTCTGATGTGGCTTTCAAGAAGCAGCCATTCACTGAACGCGAGGCGTTCATGTGGCTGATCATGGAAGCGTCCTATCTGCCTAGAGAAAAGCGCGTTGGTAGTGTGATTGTGCAGACCTTGAGAGGGCAATGCGCAACCTCTGTCCGGTTTATGGCTGATGCCTGGAATTGGCCAAAATCCACCGTTTCGAGGTTTTTGAAAAGGCTCGAAAACCGGGACATGATCGGGACAGACAGCGGGACAGGTGTAACCCTCGTAACTATCAGTAAATACGACGATTATCAGGCTGAGATAAAGGAAAGTGGGACACCCCGTAAATCAAAAGCGGGACAGCAGCGGGACAGTAGCGGGACAAACTATAAGAAGGGTTTAATAAAGGATAATAATATAACCCCCTCTATATCTCCCCCTGAGAAGCCTAAATCTGATCGCCAATTGTTCGTGGATGCCTTGGTGCCAATGCTTGGGGCAGAGCTGGCAAATGACCTTGCCAAGCATCGCACAAAGCTGAAAGCGTCTAACACACCACGAGCAGCAAGCGGCCTTATCGGCAAGTTGAGCCAATGCCCGAATCCGGTCTTTGCAGCGAATGAGATGATTTTGCGCGGCTGGAAAAGTGTCGAGCCTGAATGGCTGGAAAGAGCGCAAGCTACATCGAAGAACGGCGCGAGCTCCATGGCATCGGCAGCAATTGCCAACCACCAAGCCCGGCAGGAATCCAGCCCGGAGAGTTTCGCTGATATCCCGAACCCCTTTTTGCCTAGACAGGAGGAATTGTACAAATGAAAACCATTGGTGAACTAATCCCCTCCGCCTCCCCTGTCGAGGTGGCAACGGTTGACGCGGAAAGGCAGCAAGAAGTCACACAATGGCTTGCCAGCCGGTCACCCCGCGATATTCCGCAGGTGATGCAGCAGATTGCCAGAAAACACGGCGTCACTTTCAAGACTTACCAAAAGCTGGAATATCCTGAAGGCGGCTTTCGTTCGGTCACGATTGGTTGCAGTATTGGCGGCAAGATCAAAAATGCCAAAGCGGTGGCGGGTGAGATTGATCTGTTGCTCACGCCAATGGCGGAGGGTGGGAAATCTGCCATTGCCACGATAGAGGCTTGGCTTGCAGAGCTGAACAGTATTTGCGCCAGACGCAGCGAAGATCAGACAGGCCAGCGCGTCAGTCTTGCCTCTCTTTCCAGCCGATTGCAGGACTATCCGGTTGATGTGGTGCGCTATGTGCTGCTTGTCAAATCATGGAAATGGTTTCCCACCTGGCATGACCTCAAGGGCGAAGCAGACGCCATTGTGAGTGAACGCAAAGAGCTTGCAAGAGCCTTGCGCAATGCCAAGCCCAAACCGCCAAAGAAACGGCAGATGACCAAGGAAGAGCGCATTGCCCATGCTGATGAGGTGATGAGAGCTTTTCGTGAAGCCAAGGCCGTTAAAAATGACGAAGGACACGAGCAATACCAAGTCCTGACAGAAGACCACAACATTTATGCAAAAGGTGATTGAGATGAACAGCGGAAGAATTGCAGCAGACCAGATACGTGCATTTGTCGAGCGTATTGAACGATTGGAAGACGAAAAGAAAGCTCTTAGCGACGATATCAAGGATGTTTTCGCAGAAGCCAAGAGCAATGGCTATGACGTCAAGGTTTTGCGTCAGGTGATCCGCTTGCGCAAGCAGGACAGCAACGAGCGGCAGGAAATGGAAGCGCTGCTAGACCTGTATCTGCATGCCCTTGGTATGGCCCCAAGCTTCGAGGATGGCGAATAATGCTGAATGAATGTCATTTCATAGGAAATTTGGGGGCTGACCCTGAATCTCGATACACCCAGGCAGGCAAGCAGATTGTCAGTTTTCGCTTGGCAGCTACCGACAAATGGAAAGATCAAGCGTCAGGTGAGCGCAAGGAAAGCACCGAATGGATTAGCGTTTCCATCTTCTCCGAAGGGCTTTGCAAGGTTGCGATGGACTACCTGCACAAGGGTTCCCAGATCTATATCAAAGGCAAGTGGCGCACCAGAAAATGGCAGGACCAATCCGGGCAGGATCGTTATTCGACAGAGCTTGTTCTGTCTGGCCGCGATGGGAAGCTTATGATGCTGGATAGCGGGGAAGGCATGACCGGCGGCGGTCGGCGCACGGCCAGCCCAGATCAAGGCAACCAAGGCGGTGGCTTTGGTGGATCTGGCGGGTTTGGTGGCCCAAGCAATGACATGGATGACGATTTGCCATTCTGAGAGGAGCAAGACCATGGAGAAAAGTGACGGACTATATGCAGAAGACATAGCCAAGTATTGGGAAAAGCGCGGGTTCTACGTGTGTCCTCGGCTTGTGGTTCGTGCGGAAGATGGCGTCTCGCATACGGCTATTGTGACAGACACGATAAACGGTTTGCCGCGCGGGTTCAAAAAGGCGGACCTCTACAAGATCAACCGGGACGAGGTGAGGGGCTGGTGATGACAGATATCGCAGAAGAGAGAATAGTTTTCGCTGTCATGACAAATACGGATCTGACCGAAGGCCGTGGGCATCAATATGTGAAGCATTATTGCTGGCTTAAAGCTACGGCGGTTCGCTTGGCTATCCGTTCATATGTTCAAGGGGCAAATTCGCCTGTCAGAGAGCAGGTTGCTTACCGGATTGGTGGGACATGGTATCTACCGGGCAAAATTGAAAAAGCAACTGAAGCTGACAAGATTGCGCAAGCTTCAATCGATGAAAAACAAGAGGCCGCAGACAAATTTGACAGGGCTGTAGAAGCCGCAATCAAGGCGGGTTTGAGCGAAGAGCATATTCAAGCTCTGAAGGGCCAAGCATGAGCTTGACAATTCCTGCAAATGTGAGCATCTTGGATGAAGCAGCAGCAAAATCTGTTGCGGGGATTGGTCTCCCTTCTATCCGTAGGCGCTCAACCGCGCCACGCATCCATCGTGAGCGTGGTTTTCTTATGGTCGGGCATGTAGGAGCACCTTGTGTGCGCCGCCTCCTACGGGCGGTAAGACCAATCTTGCATTGCCCGACCACCCGGAATTGGTCTTTCGGCGTCGGGCTTGGTTCTATACGTAGGATGCAAGTCATGACTGAATTAGTCTCCCATGCCTTTAACCGTACCCATATCCAGCAACGGCCAGATGACGGCTATCTAAGCGCTACGGCCATGTGCAAGGCGACTGGCAAGCTCTGGGGTAATTACTACCAGAACGATACCACAAAGGCCTATTTGAGCGCTTTGGCAGGGTCCATTGGAATTCCTATAGACCGTCTCGTGGTCAAGATCATGAAGGGTCCAAATGACCAGCGCGGCACATGGGTTCACCCCAAGGTCGCCATTCACCTTGCCCAATGGCTAAGCCCTGAATTCGCTGTCTGGTGCACCAATATCATTCATGACTGGATGGAAGGAAAGCGCGTGGTCGTAAAAGAACACCGACGCAAGGCCCCAGCCCGTAAACTGCCAGACCCTTACACCTTTGCCTCCAACATACCCGTTGCAGATCTTCTCTATAGCGCACAGGGCCATTTAAACGACGCCTTGCGCACCAAGAGCACCACAAAGGCAGAATGGCACACAAGGGTCGCTGCGGGGTGTGTAGGGGCCATGCTGGACAATATGGGCGAAACAGGCCTGCACGTCCTGCATCGCCAGCTAGCCAGCCAGCAACAGACAATCAAACAGATGAAAGGGAAAGTGTGATGGTCTGGCCGTTAAAACTGAAAGAGAACGAAGCCCCAGTTGGCATCAAGAGAATTGACGCCGTGGACCCGCAAGAGGACATAACAGCTATGGAGGCTGCTTTGCTAGCTTCAATGCTCCACAGCATATCAGAGAGAAACCGGGTTGATCTGTGGAGGGATTTTGGCTGCCCAAGATTTGAGAAAATCGACTTTTTCAATAAGCGGCCATCTGGCGCGACGCGTCATATTGTTCTTTTGCTTACTAATGGCGACCTTGTTCGAGGCGATAAGCTCAAGGAACACTTGGAGGCCTTGCAATGACTGACAGGCACCTTTTACCCCCTGACCATCCAGCCCCACCCCACTGCATACCCGCCTATGTCGAAATAGAAGATCTGGAAGCACGGGCGCAAGAGTCTGACTGGACTGGCAATCACGACCAAGCAGACAGACTACGCAAGCAAGCGGATGATCTGAAAGCATCAGGTGATCTATGGTCCCCAACATTTTAGGAGAATGTGATGAGTGAGATAGAGCTAAAGCCGTGCTTATATTGCAAGGAGAAGCGGGTTTCAATCGACATTGAGGTTATTGAGGCTCCTACGGAGTACAATGCAATTGCTCGCTGCAACAATTGTGATGCGCAGGGTCCGGGGGCTTATCGTCACGAAACGAAAGAGGTCGCTATGACTGAAGCGGCGGGGCTATGGAATGCCCGACCACTAGAGAACGCTGCAAAGCCATACACCTATATCGGGAAAGACGGGCATGCAGTTCTTGCACGGGATCTGGAAGACCAGAGAGACGCAGCACACAAGCGCATAGAAGAGCTGGAAGAGGCGAGCGCCAGACTATTTTGCCACCTCGCTGATGCCAAGAGCGCTTTGAAGATGCACCACCGGTGGCATTTGGATTGTGACGAACTAGATAGTTACGCGGTCCCCGATGGCCAAGGCGGATGGATAGGCCTGAATCGTGCGGAAGAGTATGCGGATAGTTCAATGCATGACATTACTGAGGCCATTCTTTCCAAAGGAGACACATAACCACAACAGCATGACAGAAAACGGGTGCTACGGCGGCACCCTTCACCATTCGGAGCGGCACCGATGAAGATAAGAGACATAAACACAAGATCAGAGCAGGCCATGCAAGGCAACGGCTATCACTGGTTCATGGGCTATGTGAAACCAACCCATGAGATGAAGAGCCATGCAGAGCTATATCAGAGGGAGTTCGTATCCTTCCTGCCGGTAGAGAAGGTGAGGCGCAAGAACCGCTTTGCTCCAAGAAATGCACCCAAGTATGTGAGAGAGAGGATCGTTGACAAGGCGGCCTTTGCTGGCTGCATCTATTTTGCCATGCCTCGCTTTGACGCAGAGATGGAATGGTTACGACTTCGTGATGCAAAGATCTTCAGCAGCTTTGTCATACAGCCACACACAGGACGGGCGGCACGGATTCCAGGCAACCAGATGCAGGCATTTGTCGATTTCAACCGTGAGCGCTTCAGTGATCAGGAGAAGCCGGCCAACCCGTTCAAGATAGGCGATAATGTCAAGACCATAGACGCAGCATTGGCGATTGATGCGGAAATCATGGCACTTAATGGCAACAGGGCGGTTGTTGAGGTGGATTTCATGGGCACAAGAAGGCCGGTAGAAATACCACTTGACAGGCTTGAGAAACGCGAAGCTTAAGAGGAAAGGCCCTACTTGACAAGGGTTTTAAAAATATCTTAAGATATTTCAACAGCGTATGAAATTGCCGCTTTGGACCTGTGGATTTGCCCACACATAGCGGCACCCCATAAGGCCTCATATAGAGGCTGGGTACACATCATGCTTTCAAGTGTGAGTGCTACTGCAATGGGGTAAGAGATTGTCTGGCGGCGCTGAAAGTAGCAAGCGCAAGTAGGGTTCCCCGAAATGTCCTTTAGGTTGACAGGCAGCAGGAGTAACGCCCTGCCCAGACAATAATCAGTCTAGGCCATTAAGGCGCTCGTCTCTGTGCAGGCGAGTATAAAGCGAAAGCCGCACATTGCCTAACCCTTAGGGGCTGATCCAGAATCTGGCAGCAAGGCAAATAACAGGCGCGTTCCGTCGTTCACCATGTGTTCAAACACAAGGACAAAGAGAGACAAGGCATGTCCGACAGAACTAATCAGGTTAAGACCAGAGAGCAAGCGGCGTATGATTTATCTTGGAGCGTTGCTGAGAGCCACAATGCGCAAGGCGTTGATGCTATTGAGTGTGTTGCCCGTATGATCTCCAAGGCTGTTTCTGCGAAGCCTGTTTACCGTGTCCCAGCCACAATGATCAGGCTATGACAAATAGAACGGTAGGCGAGATAGAGGCCCTGCCAGGTATGGAAGACTATAACAGCCGCACGCAATGGCAATCACTGTACAAGACAAAGCGCTGGAAGACAGAGCGCAAGCAGTTCCTTGAACAGAACCCACTATGTGTACGATGCCATGAGAGAGGCAAGGTTACCCCCGCAACTGTGGTGGACCACATCAAAGCACATAAGGGCAATCTGGATTTGTTCTGGGATTGGGGTAACTGGCAAGGCCTATGTCAAGCAGACCATAACAGTTGGAAGCAAAGCATAGAGGCACGAGGCTATTCTACACAGATAGGCCCCGATGGTTTCCCCATAGACCCCAGGCACCCAAGCAATAAGTGAGAGCATGGCGCTATTGAGCGACAGGGCGGCGAAGGCAGGCCATATAAATGTCAAGCTATCCGTTGACGCAACTGAGTACACAGAACTACTCAAGGAAATGGAGTGCATTCTTGGAATGCTTGATGATGTTGTGGGCCGGATAAATAGAGCGGAGATTAAGTGTATCGTCGATGATGCCCCTATTAATCCTAAGACAGTAGAATAAAATACCCCAAAAGCACCTCTTAGACACCACTCATACACTGGGCTGGGTAGAATAATATTCTAACAGACGGGAGGGGGTGGTCAAAAGTCTAGGGCGATAAAATCAGGGATCGGTGTGGGGACCTAACTTTTCACTCCCACAATTCAGGTTAACCAAAAAAATAGCGAATGCCACGAAAAAGAACACCCACAGAAAAAGCGGAGATTTCCGGTCAAGCGACGCACAATAAAGCGAGGTTTGCGGATCGGAAACAGAGCAAAAAGGTTTCTTCGCTTGGCGAGCCTTCTGCTTTTCTGGATGAAAATGAGCAGGCCGCTTTTGAAGGTATTCGCAAGATTTATCCTTGGCTGAAAGAGAGCGACAGGATTCATGTTGAAATGACTTCCAGCCTTTACGCGCAATTCGTGAGCGGCGCACGGGCTGAAATGTCACTGGCGGCGATGAACCAGCTTCGACTTTTGATTTCTGCCATGGGCGGGAACCCTTCTGATATCAGCAAAATAACCATGGATGATGATGAGAGCGACGACCCGGCAGCAAAGTACTTCCAGTGACCCGGTAAGTGATTATGCGCTTGGCGTTGTTGATGGTGTGTATCCTGCTGGTCCATATGTGCGCGGTATATGCCAGCGTCATTTGGATGATTTGGAGCGTGGTGGCGATTTATGGTTTGATCTGGAAGCGGCTGACTATGCAATTGGCTTTTTTGAAGATGTTCTGACGGTAGAAAAGGATAACGAGACAGTTCCTTTTCATTTGGAGCCATGGCAGGCCTTTGTTGTTGGCTCGCTGTTCGGATGGATGAAAGGCGACGAACGCAGATTCAACACGGCTTATATCGAGACTGGCAAAGGATCCGGCAAATCGCCTCTTGCCGCGGGTGTTGGGTTGCTTTGCATGGTGGCTGATGGTGTCAAGCGCGCTGAAGTCTATGCGGCGGCAACGAAAAAAGACCAGGCAATGATCTTGTTTCGGGATGCCGTTTCCATGCGAGCAAGTTCAAGGCATCTTCAAAAAGAAATCGGCACGTCCGGGAACAATCCTGTCTGGCAAATGTTCCACACGCCGAGTATGTCATTTTTCAAGCCAATCTCCAAAGAGGATGGTAATTCGGGGCCGCGCCCAAACTGCGCACTGATTGACGAATATCACGAGCATAAGACAGATGAAGTTTTGTCTATGCTCGAAAAGGGCTTCAAGTTTCGCAAAAGCCCACTTCTTTTTGTCATCACGAATAGCGGGTCTGATCTGAAAAGCCCGTGTGGCTTGGAGCATCAAAGGGCCTGCCGTGTATCACTGGGCCAACTGAATGAGGGCGAAGAGGAAGCGGCGGATAGATATTTTCCATATGTTGCATCACTCGATAAAGACGACGACCCGCTAAACGACCCCTCTTGCTGGCCCAAAGCAAACCCGACACTTGGGGTTACGATCAAAGAGACATACCTTGCCAAGCAAGTTGCCGAAGCAAGGTCAATGCCATCCAAGCAAAACAAGGTTCTCAGGCTGAACTTTTGCCGTTGGACCGATGCTGAAAACGCATGGATCACAACAGAAGCTTGGAAAGCAGTTGAAGACGACGAGCTGACCATTGGCGATTTTGTCGGCAAGCCTTGTTATGGCGGCCTTGATCTGTCTTACACGCAGGATTTGACAGCCCTTGCATGGGTTTTCCCCGAAGAGGACAAGCTGCATGCTTTTGTTCAGTTCTACAAGCCTAAAGATGTTCTGAAAGAGCATTCAGAGCGAGATACGGCTTTCTATGTCGATTGGGCGGAACAAGGATTCATCACGCCAACGGTCGGCAAGGTGATCAAGCTCAAGCCGATAGCGCAAGACATTGGTGATGCGGTTGATGATTATGACGTGCAATGCATCGCCTATGACAAATATCGCCATAGAGAGCTTGCAGACGATGCGAACGATTTGGGCGTTGCGGCACCTTGGACAGAGCATCCTCAAGGTTTCAGACGAGCGTCTACTACTGATGAATTTGGCAAGCGGGTAGAAAACCCGCTTTGGATGCCAAAGAGCTTTGAACAGCTTGAGAATGCAATCATCGAAAAGCGCTTGATTGTTCACGTCAATCCCGTCTTGCGCTGGAATGTGACAAGCGCCGTGGTCAGAGAAGACCCAGCAGGAACCGATAACAGAATTTTTGACAAGCGAAAATCACTCGCGCGCATTGATGGTGTCGTTGCTCTTGCAATGGCTGTTGGTGCGGCCAACGCAGGAACGCTATCAAGTGGACCGTCAGTCTATGAAGAGCGCGGCGCACTGGTGATCTAGAGGCATTATGGGAATTCGAGAATTCTTTTTCGGCTCGCGGGAAGCGCCGCAAGCTGCCGTACAGTCGCGCGATGGTGGTGTGGTTATCAATTCGCCGCAAGATCTGGCTGATGCGATAGAAGGCCAGATGACTTCCAAGTCAGGGCAGACTGTCAACGCTAATACTGCCTTGAAAGTGGCGGCTGTGTTTGCATGCGTCCGGATTATTTCAGGGGCGGTTGCAAACCTGCCAATTCATGTAAAGCGCCGCATTGATGCCGAAACAAGAGAGGATGCTTCAGGTCATTTTCTATGGAAGCTTTTGCGCAAAAAGCCGAACCGTTGGCAGACACCCTCTCAATATCGCCGCATGATGCAAGCGCATTTGCTTTTGCGCGGCAATGCCTATTCTCTGAAGGTCAAGGGGGTGCAGGGCAAGGTTGTTGAATTGCTGCCGATGCATCCAGATCGGATAGAGGTCAAGCAGGCTGATGATCTTAGCATCGCCTATGAATATACCAACAAGAGCGGTCGCAAGCAGGTATTCCCACAAGAAGCGATCATGCATCTGGTCGGGCTAACCTTGGACGGTGTGAATGGTGTTTCAGTCATCACCTATGCGCGGGAAACAATCGGGCTTTCTCTTTCGATGGAAGATCATGGCGCAACCACGTTCAAGAATGGTGCGCGGCCTTCCAGTGTTTTGAAGCATCCCGGCAAGTTGGGACCTGAGGCAATCGAAAATCTTCGGGCTTCTCTTGAGGCTTACAAGATGGGCGGTGAGAGTGAAGGTAAATCCCTTGTTCTTGAGGAAGGGATGGACGTTAGCCAGCTCACAATGACAGCAGAAGACGTTCAATATATCGAAAGTCGGAAGTTTTCACGCTCAGATATCGCAATGTTCTTCGGTGTGCCGCCTCACATGATTGGTGATACGGAAAAAAGCACGTCTTGGGGTTCCGGAATCGAACAGCAATCCATTGGCTTTGCCACCTACACGCTTGAAGACCATCTGACCACCTGGGAAGAGACGATCAATCGGGATCTTGTTCCTGAACAGGATGACGACATTTATTCGCGTTTCAACCGCAATGCGCTTGTTCGTGGCGATATGAAGACCCGGCAGGGCTTTTATACGGCGATGATGCAATGGGGCGTTTACAGCCCGAATGAAGTGCGCGCCCTTGAAGAAATGAACCCACGGGACGGCGGAGAAATCTACTACGACCCTCCTAACACGGCAGGAGGCCAGGACACGCCTCAAGAAAGCGAAGGTGACACATGAGCCTTAGAACTCTACCAGAGGCGAAGACGTTTCAGCGACCCCAGAATTTCCAATGGGACGCGCCATCAGATGTGCTTGCCAAATGGGCAGGAACCCCGCTCGCAAAAGCATCTGGCGATAACTCAACAATCAGCATGTTTGATGTGATTGGGGATGATCCTTGGAGTGGTGGGGGCGTCACTGCCAAACGGATCAGCGCGGCGCTTCGGTCTATTGGTGAGAAGGATGTAACCGTTCAGATCAATAGCCCAGGTGGCGATATGTTTGAAGGCATTGCCATTTACAACATGTTGCGCAAGCATCCGGCCAAGGTAACGGTCGAGGTCTTGGGTTGGGCGGCGTCCGCTGCGTCCATCATTGCGATGGCGGGTGATGAGATCAAGATGGGCCTTGGCTCATTCATGATGGTTCATAATGCTTGGGGTGTTGTGATTGGCAATCGGCACGATCTGCAAGACGCTTCCGAATTGTTCGAAGGCTTTGATAACGCGATTGTTGACATTTACGAAGCCAGAACCAGTGCAAAGCGTGACGAAATTGTCAAGCTGATGGACGCAGAGACCTTTATGGGGCCTAGCGCGGCGCTTGAAAATGGTTTTGCTGATGCAATTGATGATGAGCTTTCCATTGATGAAGGCGAAGCAAAGAATATGGACCGCAGCCTTATGGCTCGCAGGCAGACAGAGGCCGCTCTTGCAAGGGCAGGCTATTCCAGAAATGACAGATCAGAATTGCTCAATGAAATGGGCATCGATAAAGCGACCCCGCGTGATGCAAGTCGCAAACCAGCCGAGCGCGATGCAGGCATGAACGCTTCTATTCGGAAGCTCATAGAAACAATGAAATCTTGAGGTGAGACCATGACTATGGCTCTTAATCACCGCGCGCGCGGCATCACTGGTGTGCGTGCTGATGCGGGTAATGCGGCTGAAATTATTGCCGAGTTGCAAAAAACCTTTCAGGCGTTCAAGGACGAACACGCAGCCGAACTGAAAGGCATCAAGAACAAGTTTGCTGATGTGGTTCAGACTGAAAAGGTCGAGCGCATCAACAACGAAATTACCGAGCTGACCAAAGCAATGGAAGAGACCAACAAGGTCTTGGCCGCGCTTCAGCTTGGTGGCACTGGCTCTCCTGAAGACCCTGCCAAGGCCGAACACGCAAAGGCTTTTGATACGTTTTTCCGCAAAGGCGCCGAAAACGGTTTGCGGGATCTGGAAGTCAAGGCCAGCTTGACCACGCAGTCAGACCCGGACGGTGGCTATCTGGTTCCGGAAGAAATGTCTTCGACCATTGACCGTGTTGTTGGTACTGTTTCCGCAATGCGTTCGCTTGCTACTGTCCTGCCAATTGGAACAAGCACCTATAAGAAGCTTGTCAATATGGGTGGTGCCGGTTCTGGTTGGGTCGGTGAGACTTCGGCTCGTCCTGAAACTGATACTCCAACCTTGCGCGAGCTGGTTTTCAATACCATGGAAGTCTATGCCAACCCGGCAGCAACGCAGACTTCTCTTGATGACGCGCAGATGGATATCGCTACTTGGTTGGGGAATGAAGTTTCCATTGAATTCGCCGAGCAGGAAGGTGATGCATTCATCAATGGTAACGGCGTCAACAAGCCGCGCGGTGTACTGCAATATGACAATGTTGCAAATGCTTCCTACGCTTGGGGCAAGCTTGGCGTCATCAACACTGGCGCTGCTGCTGCCTTTGCTGCGAGCGATCCGGGTGATGCGTTCATTGATCTGTATTATGCACTGAAATCCCAGTATCGTCAGGGTGCCACCTGGCTGACTTCCGATGCTGTGATGGGCAAAATCCGAAAGTTCAAGGATGGTGACGGCAATTACCTTTGGGCACCGCCAACCGCTGCGGGTGAAGTTCCGACGATTCTGGGTAAGCCTGTCTCAACTGATGACAACATGCCTGCTCTTGCTGCCAATGCCCTGCCTGTTGCCTTTGGTAACTTCTCGCGCGGGTATCTGGTCATTGATCGTGCTGGCATTCGCGTCTTGCGCGATCCGTTCAGCAACAAGCCTTATGTGCATTTCTATACCACAAAGCGCGTTGGCGGTGGCGTTCAGAACTTCGAAGCCATCAAGCTGATGAAGTGCGCGGCCTAATCAACTGACAATATGGGCGGCAATGTCGCCCTTTCTCCATGGAGATTGAACGATGAAAGACATTCATTCCGATATGACGGTTGTCAGTGCCATTGGTGCGGCGGCGCTCAATGCGGACAACACCCCGGCTGCTATTGATCTGCAAGGTTACAATGCGGCTGAAATCATCCTGGCGGTTGGCATTGGCGGGATCACGTTTTCAGGGACGAACAAGATCGAGTTTGTGCTGACCCATTCCGACGATGACAGCACTTACACCAATGTCAAGGACGCTGACATGCTTGGCGTGACCAGCATTACGGATGGCAAGATCAAGTCCCTGACCGCCGCTCATGCCGCTGCTGCAAATTACCGTTTTGGTTATCGTGGCGGGAAGCGCTATCTCAAGCTGCTGGCTGACTTCTCTGGTACTCATGGCACCGCCACTCCAATGGCGGCGATGGTTATCAAGGGCTATGGCTATAACCAGCCAGAAGACAACCAGGCATAAACAGGGCTGGCGGCGCTGCCGCCTCCCACTATGGGGACATGATCATGAAAGTGATTGTTACAAAACCGTTTCCCGGTGTTCGTGATGGTGAGACAAAAGTCACACAATTTGCTGTTGGCGACGAGTTGACCGGTGAGCTGGCCTCCGTTGCCTTGGCTGAAAAATGGGCAATAGAAGAGAAAAAGCCTCGCAGTCAGGCGAAAAAAGGCAAATAGCCAATGTTCAAACCTCAATTAGTTGTCGCGCCGGTTGCCGGGCTTGTCACCATGGATGAGGTGAAGGCACAAGGATATATCGAGCATACAGACAGTGATGATCTGATCACGCGATTGATTGGGGCTGCTACGTCATTTCTCGATGGATATTCCGGGCAGTTGGGCCGTTGCCTGATCAGCCAGACTTGGAAAGTCGAGGCGCATGACTGGTGTAGAAAGATCCGCCTTCCATTCCCGGATGTTCAATTAGCAACGGTCAAATATCTGGATGAAAATGGCGACACACAAAGCGTTTCAGCCTCTTATGTAGAAATTACCAAAGAACATACGGGTGATATAGTCCATTTGTTGGACAGCTTTTCTTTCCCGGCCTTGAAGGATAACGCAATTGCGCGGGTGTGGGTGGAATTTGTTGCCGGGTACGGCGACGCTGCCAGCGATGTGCCGCAAGCGATCCGTCACGCTGCCCTGTTACTGATTGCGCATTGGTACGAAAACCGCGAAGCGACAATGGTGGGCATAAGCTCACAGCATACGAAACTGGCTTTTGACAGCCTTGTTCAACCTTTCAGACAAGTAGGACTCTAATCTTATGGCAGATCTAACAATTACGGCTGCAAGTGTGGTCAAAGGCGCAAATGCTGTACTTGAAGCAGGTACCGCAGGGGCAGCCATCACGGCGGGACAGGTTGTCTATCGTGACAGCAGCTATAAATATCAGCTTTGTGACGCAGACAGCGCAACAGCAGATGCCAAGAAAATCCGTGGTGTTGCGCTGAATGGTGCGTCGGACGGCCAGCCTTTGACGATCCTGAAATCAGGCAAGGTCACCATCGGCGCAACTTTGGTAGCAGGTACGACTTATGTCCTGTCCGATACAGCTGGCGGCATTGCCCCTCAAGCGGATCTTGGCTCTGGTGATGACGTGGCAATCCTTGGTGCTGCCACATCAACCAGTGAAATCAACGTCGCGATCAACAATACAGGTGTTACCCTGTAGCGGGTAGTTTCAAGCTCATTCCCTTGGCTGGGGCTTCTTTTATATTGCTGCGATAGAGGCAGCTTAGTGTAATGGGGGTGTCCAAGTGATGCTTGAACCGGGTGAGGCAAGCTTGAGCCAGTTGGAGGCCTTTATCATTGTCATGGCGACGGGCTGCATCGGTTAGATAGCTCTGCATGGTCAATAACAGGTCTTCTTGCGGAATGCTGGCCGCGAACTCTTCCGGGCTTAGGGTTTGGCGCTTTGTTGGTGGTCTGCGGTTGTGAGCGCGTACAGGAACGGTTTTGCCATTCATGACCTGATCGAAGACCTCGACCATCTGGATTGTCACTTCGGTTGCGTTTGGTGTTTCACTCTTGGTGCAAAGGAACAGGGCCTGCTTTTCGGTTAGCCAATATTCCTTACTTGGCCTGCCTCCTTTGGAGGTTTTCGCCGCCGTGGCTAAAACTATTTTGCCTAGCTTTTCCAGTACTTTGGAATGGCGGGTAATGAGTTTTCGGATCTGGTAAGGAAACTGGAAGCCTAAGGCTTCAGCTAAGCGCAAATCGTGGATGCGCGGCTCATGATTAATGGTGGTATTAATGTCAGTAATGCAAAGTAGAGCGGTCATGACAAGGCCTCTTTGTATCGGCGTTTCAGGGCCGCGAACGAAGAGACTTTCTAGGGTCTTTCCGAAGGCGGGAGGCTAGAAACCTGTACAAAGTCAGGCGCTACGCTTTCCCCTTGCGGGTATTTTATAACGCAGGCCCTCCCGCCCGAAAAAAGAGACAACCGGAACGAAGGCAGAATTTGGGCATAAAAATACCGCTGGCTTACGGGTGCGGTATCCGCTTTGTACTAGAGGTTTCTAGGCCTCGCTTGGGAGGATGCGCTTATCTGCAAAAATTGTCAACCCATCAAAGTTTAGACTCGACTCTGGCGTGCGTTCCAGTACCTTGAAACCAAAATGTAAGGGACGCATCATGGATTGGCTTGTTATTGCGGGGTTCGTTGGAATTTTGGCCTATATCATTTGGGATATTTGGCTGAAAAAGCCTAAATCCAAGACAGCCAATAGGCAAAACCCTGCTTATGCCAAAAGCAAAGAGCAGTACTTTGCTGAGAACTACAATGATGATCCTGTCGAGTACGTTCCGCAAAATCCAACTTTCCCGGATGGGGAATGGGCGTATATCGATAATTTTGCCATCGCCGGGACTAGCTTTAACTATGATAATGCCCTGCTCTTCATTGAAGAGGCTGATGACATTGACAATACGTGCGGCCTTGTCCTCACATACGAGCCTCGGAACAAATACGACAAAAATGCTATTCGTGTTGAAGGTTGGATAAACAGAAAGGAAAATAGCAGGCAGATCGGTTTTATCCCGAAGGAAATAGCTCGCGATATTGCTACAGCATATGGCAGGCCAAAACTCGCCGCTAAATTTACACGCGGGTATTCTGGGCGCAGTGTGACAATCTACATTAGTTTGTACCAGGCATGTCAGTGAACTACTTAGGGGGGTGACTATGAGAGCTTTAGCAATAATCATTGCCATATTTTTAGCGGGCAATGCCTTGGCCTCTGATCAACAAGGTCATTGGAAGGCAATTTCTAAAAGATCAAAAATCAGTGGTAAGCCTTTTGAAGTTATCTATGTCGAAGCGAACGATGGAGCAAACTGCTCTGCCATCGGCTCGCAGCCTGCTTATTTTGCTTTTAAGTGTGATGAAGGCACCCCGCTTGTTGCGCTCCATACTAACTGCGTAATGAATGATGAAGACTATAATGAGATCCAATACCGATTTGATGAAGATGAAGTAAGAGCAAAATATGTCCACCGCCTCCCTGATATGATGGGCCAATACATAAGAATGAATAGTGCGATAGAGTTTGCGAAAGAGGCGCTTGGGAAGAAGGAGCTTGTAATTCGAGCCAGCGACCACCGAGGCGCATTTATGGAAATGGATTTCAACATCACTGGCATTGAGGAGGCTATCGAGCCTGTGCGGAAAGCATGCAACTGGTAGCTATATTCTTTCTTGGTCTGTTTTGGTGCACTCAAACTATTGCAATGCCTCACATGGAGAAGTGCCCGGCAAGAGGTAAGCGGATCACGTGTGTTATTGATGGTGATAGCTTTTGGCTGAATGGCAAGAAATACCGCCCAATTGCTTATGACACGCCTGAACCACGAACAGGAGTTTGCGGTGAAGCGTTTGAAAAACAGTTGGCAGCAAAGGCCACAGCCCGTTTTATTCATCTTCTCAACTCAAATGATTGGGAAATTATCAGAACAGGTCGTAAAGATCGAAATGGGCGTCACTTGGTTCATGTTCGTATCAATGGGCGTGACATTGGAGATATCTTGATCTCAGAGGGCCTTGCGCGGCGGTGGCCCAATGGGCATGAATGGTGGTGCGATTAAAGCGCCAAAACAATCGAATAAATTTCAAAGGTCTCTCTGCCGAGGGGCCTTTTTCTATGGGGTATCCAATGCGAGCCGGATCTATGCGCGACAAGGTTTCTTTTCAGCGCAAAACCAAAGTGTCAGACGGTGGCGGCGGTCATGAAATCACATGGGTTGTCATTGCTAAAGTGTCTGGCCGCTTGTCGCTTGAGAAGGGCGGCGAGCGCGTACAGGCAGGCCGTATTGAAGCTCCGGTATCAGGTGTGCTGGTCGTGCGTTATTCGTCTGATATCGCGGGCCTGACCAGTGAAGACAAGGCTGTGATTGATGACATTGACTACAATATCAAAGGGCAACCCGTAAACCGCGACCGTCGCAAGCGTGAGCTGGAAATGACGGTTGAACGGGGTGTAGCGGTTTAATGGCAGATGGCGCTTCTTTAAATGTTTCAAAGGCTCGAAAGAAAATATCAGGCTTAAGGAACCTATCCACTTCACTAGATGCAAAGCTCGACGCCGCGTCTCAAAAGAATTCAGAGGAATTTGTTGAGACAGCAAGGCGCTACACACCAAGAGATACCGGTAATCTTGCTCAATCCTTGGTGGCTTTGAAGGACCCAAAAGATAGCATTTGGGGGATCTATGGGGACTTTTATTGGTTTTTCGTTGAAAACGGTACAGCTCCAGGCGTCAGAGGCCAGAAAACACGGAACGCTAAAGGTAATTCCAGAACTGCACGGCGAACCCATCCCGGCAGCAGACCGAGGCCGTTTATTTTCACAACATACAGAATTTTGAAAGAGCGGTTTCACGGGCGCTATCGCCGTGCGATCAACAAGGCAATTAAAGAGGTAATAGGCTGATGCCTTCATACGTTTGGAACTTGCAGAAGGCCATATATGACGCGATTGTCACGGCTGCTGCACCAGAGATTGAAGGGGGTAGGGTTACAGACGAATGGCACGAATCCCCAGAACAATCGTTCTTCCCTTACGTTTTCTTCCAGCCTGAAAATTCCCTACCCAATAATGCTAGTTGTCATCAAGGGTCTACCCGATATTGGGGCATCCATATCTATTCGCGGTCATCCTCAAATTCAGAGTTGAGTTCTATATCTGGCAGGATTTGGGAAGCATTTGATGGCGTCAAACTGTCCGTTTCAGGGCTGGGTACGGCATATGCAACCATTCAAAGCGATACGGACGTAAGCCTAGCGAAAACACGCGGCACAAAAATTGTAATTCAAATCGAATGCAGAGAGGTCTAAAATGGTTAACACCCCAGGCAAAGAGCTGACCATCAAGGTTGGAGATGGCGCAGACCCAGAGGTCTTTTCTCTTATTTGTGATGTGAAGGATAAAACCCTCACCATCAACAACAACCAAATTGACACAACAACACCAAGCTGCACCGACCCGACCGGAAAGCTGATCAGTTCAAGCGAATATGGTGTTCAAACCCTATCCCTGTCTGGCTCCGGGTTAGCGAACGATGGTGCAGTTTTTCAAAGGTTTCATGACGCTTGTTTGAATCAAACAAAGCCGAATATTGAAGTCAATGTACCCAATGTGAAGAAATACACCGGGGCTGCATTCATTGAAAGTCTGGATATTCAAGGGACCTTTGACGATATGGTCACTTTTGATTTTTCCTTG
Organism: Cohaesibacter gelatinilyticus; assembly: GCF_900215605.1. Taxonomy (NCBI): domain Bacteria; kingdom Pseudomonadati; phylum Pseudomonadota; class Alphaproteobacteria; order Hyphomicrobiales; family Cohaesibacteraceae; genus Cohaesibacter; species Cohaesibacter gelatinilyticus. Next base: position 29,595 of record NZ_OBEL01000011.1, read on the forward strand.
TCGATGACAGGGACAATCACCGTAGGGGATGCTGATTGATGCCTCAGGAAGCAAACAAGATCCGTGGCGAAACGCCTTTGAAGTTTGGCGATGATGAAATCATTATCTCATCCTGTATGGAAAACCTTGCAAAATATGTTGATGTGGTTGGCGATCTGGATTTTGAGCAGGTTTCATCAAAATTGAGGGACATAAAAGAGCATAAATTTGTTGGCTCTGTCCTTCAAGCCCTGTGCATTGATGGCGATGCTAAAAAGGCATGGAGTAATGCCCGTGGGTTTGGCGATTTCAGCCAAGCCTATGCAGGGATAATGACAACAATTTTCCCGCAGGATGATGAGGGAAACTCGGAAGCCGAAGCGGAGGAGAACGACTAAAAACCTTCCCGCTTCGGCAGTGGTTAAAGATGTGCCCTGCAATAGGGTGGACCCCAGATATTTTTTGGAAATCTACGCTTGTCGAATTTCTTGCGGCCTGTGAGGGATATGCGCAGATGAACGGCAATGGTGATCCGTTCGCCAAATGGACCAAAGAAGATATCGAGCGTGTAAAGAGCTATAAAGATGGCAGTTAAAGAAGAAGTTCTCATAACCAAGCTGGAATTGCGTGTAAGAGATGCCGAGCGCAATGCAAAGCGGTTTGAGAAGAAATTTACTGAATCCATGGGGCGTGCTACTGCAAACTCTAAAAAGTTCAACACGTCTATTGCGAATGGGTCTAGCCGTATTCAAGCAGCAACCAAGTCTCACCGCAGGCTTGGGCATGCTGTTCAAAACGCCTCTTACCAGTTCGGTGATTTCTTTGTCCAGATAGCGTCAGGGCAGGATGCTATTAGAGCCATGTCGCAACAGGTTCCGCAGTTGCTGGGCGGCTTTGGTATGATGGGCGCAGTTCTTGGCGGCGTTGCGGCTGGTGCTGGTGCGCTATGGCAAGTAATGTCATCCAGTGACAGCGCCAGCTCATCCTTGGCACACGTCAACAGCCTTTTGGATGAAATGGCAAAGAAATATGATGATGTTGCCATTGCAATGAAGGCGACACAAGAAGCGGCAAAATTTGATCAGGTTATAACCGATACCGACAGGACAGAGGTTTCGGTCAGAAAGCTTGAAAAAGCCTTGGATGATGCGATGCAAAACATCGCAAGAAACATGGAGGCTTGGTCAAGAAACATCGGTGATGTTGATCATCTGCCAAAGGCTTACGCCCCCATTGTAAAGAAGCTCCAAGAGCTTGCCAAAGAGCTTGAAGACGGGAAAATCAGTCTAAGTGAGTATCAGGAAGCATTATCCAAAATCGCTCAAACAAATGCAGATGAAGGGATTTCCAGAGTAGCCCGATCCATGCGTGATGCTGCTGCTGACGCGCTTGCCCTTAAGCGGCGGTTGGATGAAGCAAGTGCTTCATATGCCACTCTCGCCAACAAATCTACATCTGGTACGCCAGAGCAGCGCGAGAAGCTATCAAATATTTACGGAGAAATGGCGGACACAAGATCTGCCCCATCCGTTGAAAAGAAGAACGCATTTTACACGCTTCGTGATCAGAAATTGCGGCAAGATCAAGCCAGAGCAAGCAAGGCTAGTAGATCAGCCAAAGCAACCGCAAATGAAGCACAGCGCAAGGATGACCGGATTAAGCGACGTATTGCGGAATTGAAAATGCAAGGCGAGGCAATCCGGCTTAATGCGACCGAGCAAAAAATTCTGAATGAGCAATTCCGTCTTGGGATAGAGCCGACTTCAGAATATGGGAAAACGATAGAACAAATTATCGCTGCGAATGATAATGCAGAAAAGGCAACAAGATCCCTGGCACATGTTCAAGGCCAATTTCAGAGCGCCGCAATGTCAGCGTTCGGTGAATTTACATCACAAATCAAAACAGGCAATAAAGCTCTGGATTCACTTATTCAGAACCTTATCAATGCAACAGCTCAAGCGGCTCTTTTTGGCAACGGGCCTTTGGCGGGTCTCTTTGGCGGCAAGGGTGGAGGCGGCGGCGGTGGTATGCTTGGCGGACTTCTCTCAAGCTTCGGCGGCTTTTTTGCCAAAGGTGGTACTCTTGGTGCGGGGCAATGGGGGATTGCTGGGGAAAATGGGCCAGAGCCAATCATGGGGCCAGCTAATATCTTACCTAATTCCAGCATGAAAGGCGGCGGATCATCCAGTGTGGTCATTCAATTGGCTGACGGGTTGATTGGTTCCATTATTCAGGAAAACAATCAAAACACGGTGAAAATCGTGCAAGCCTCAGCTGGACCAATCGCTGACAGCGCGGTCGGGAAGGCCAAAAAAGGCATTGCACAAGGTGATTTTGATGGCTCGATGAGTCGTTATGCAGCAAGGCCAGTAACGAGGGCGCGGTAATGGCAATTTTCCCTTCAGATTTACCTTGTCCATTAGACGGTACTGCAAGTATCCAGATTAATGATGGCATTGTTGAAGATAGCGGAGAGATTGGACTGCCGCGCAAACGCAGACGAACAACGCGAGCGCTCAAGGTCTTTTCATTTACTCTTCGGATGACCTATGCGCAGCAACAGACGTGGGCGACATTTTATCAGACCACAATCAATTATGGACTAACGCCCTTTACTTGGGCATATGAGGGCGTCAATTACACGGTTGAATTGGGTTCCGCACCGAGCGTCAAAAGCGTAACTGGCAGCATAAAAGACTATGCTCTGACATTCCGGGAAGTCTGATGCCGACAACAACAAATGCAGACCGCCACAGAGTGAACCTGCACCCACAGGAAGACCCTATCCTCTGTCTGATCGAGTTCTGGGAAGAGGGGTCAGACTATTATGTCAGAGCGGTGGTGGATACGGACGATTACACATATGAGGGTAATGTCTATACCCGCTCTCAGATTGATGTGTTGTTGCCCAAATCATCCGGCCAGCAAAGCAGTGCAGCTCTTGAAGCTAGTAACATAAACAGGGTTCCGGGTCAGTTGGTTCTGTCAGCCGAACGGCGTGTGAATGTTCGCTTCATTGTTGTCAATACAGAGCTGGATACGACACTCATTGACACAAAGACACATTTCTTTGCCCAGACCAAGACAGTGACAGTTGAAACCGTGGCTTTTGAACTTTCTTCCAAGCTCGATCTGGCTGAGCCGGTCCAAAGCAAGGCCGTGACAAAATCGGAGTTTCCCGCTCTTTGGCTATGACACCGCAAGATTGCATTTCCCGGCTTTTGGGCGTTCGATATGAACCAGCGGGGAATAGCTTCTCTGCGGTTGATTGCTTTGGCGTTGTGGAGCTTTGGTACAGGCATGTGCTTGGCGTGGGGGTGGAAGATAGATCAAACCACCCGCCAACCCATGAAGGGCTCCAGAGGGGCGTTGAGAGCATTTCCAACTGGGAAGCGGTCGACACACCTCAAGATCATTGTTTGGTGCTGATGCAGGCAGGCAGGCTCAGGAATGGGCATATCGGCATCTATTATAACGGCCATGTGCTGCATGCTGATCGCAAAGCAGGCTGTTGCGTCTGTCAGAAGATCACGGACCCGGCCATTCAAGGCTCAATTACAGGCTATTTGAAACATAATGAAAACCCAACTCATTGACGGTCTGGGCCATACGGCTCATGTCGAATTGCCCTTTGGCTTGTCGGTCAAAGAGATGGTTCGCGGCCTTGGTCTGTCTGCTGGTCAGGCAACAGTATGGATCAAGCAGGCAAACGGTCTTTGGAAAGAGCTGGATAGAGGCCTTTGGGCTTATGTTAAACCAAAGCTTGAGGGGGTGGTCAAATTCACCTTCAGGCAAGGTGGAAGCACGGTAAAAGCGATTATTGGCGTTGTGGCCTTGATCGCAACCATCATTGCGCCTTTCTTGGCTCCATTGACAGCGACCCTTTTGCTTGTTGCCGTGGCTGCGGCCAGTATTGCGGCTAACTTGCTGTTTCCGGAAGAGCCTCCGAATTTATCGTTGGGTGGCGGCGGGTCACAAGAAGCCGAAGCGGTCCGCAAGCTGGCGAATGTGCAAAGTGACAGCAATCCGGTAGCAAAAGGCGGGTATCTGCCTATCGTGGTTGGTGAGCGTCGTATCAGTCCGCCAGAGTTAAGCGACCCAAGATATAGCCTTGATGATAGCCGACAGGTTGTTGAGCGTATTTTTGCTTTTGATGGTCAGCACGCATTGACGGATATTCAGGTTGATGGAGCGCCAATCTCTGACTATGCCGCGATTACAACCGAAACCATCGAAGGTGCGGGAGATGACGCAACCAGCACCTTTGTCAATAAATGCTGCAAGGTTGAAGATGTTCGGGCAAGGCTGGCTGTTTTTGATCTGGATGACCGTGATCTTGTGAACCAAGACCAGCCAAGCAAATCAGAGCCAACCTATACCAGATTTACAACGGTTGCCCATAATGATCTGGAAGAGATTGTTATTCGCCTTCAGATAGACAGTTTCGTGAAATCTGATGCCCCGTCAACCAACATTCGCTTGCCCTTACGGATAAGATTCCGTGAAAAAGGATCAAATGGTGCCTGGAATAATCTGCCCGAAGTGCATGTAACCGGTAGGGCGCAAGGGTCCAGTCTGAAAGAGTTCCGGATCCGTTGGGATAATGTCTTTGGCTCAGAGAACGAGCCGGGCGATTTGGGCTATGAATTCTGGCAGAATGTTCCAGCGGCAGGCGATACACTTTCCAGTGGGTCAACTGGGGATCAATGGCAGGCCCACAGCCATTTTGTTGATGGGGCAGGGCTGAAGGATGTAGCCAATATTGTTGGTGGCCGTCAGGGTGTTCGTGTCACGCTTGATGATGACTTTGCCAAGGTGGCTTACGAGTGGGAAATCATTCGAGGCTATGCACTGACACAATCCAGCCTGAATGGATCATATGCTTATAGCGGGTCTGTGCCTTCCTTGTTTGAAGGCTATCTGGATGGGCAAGTCTACAAGGTCAAGGTAGAGCAAACGCCATTTAACGGCACGATTTCAATCAACCATGTTCAGGCATTGGTCAATCAACAACCTTGCCAGAGGCCAGCAACGGGGTTGATTGGCGTCAAGTCGGTTGATGAGACTATCCGAAACGTTACGGTCATGGCGGCTCGTTATGTGAAGGATTGGGACGGTTCAGGCTGGAACACAGTAACCGCGACCAGCAAGAACCCCGCCACTCATGCGCGGCAGATCCTTTTTGATGCCATGAAGCGTCTTGGGGTCTCGACAGACCTTATAGACAATGATGCGTTTGTTGCCTGGCGTCAGGCCTGCATTGACAATGGCTATGAAGTTTCAGCGGTTTTCTCTGGCACACCATTCAGAGAAGTGCTTGAGATCTTGGCTGCTGCTGGCTTTGCAAGAATGACCTTTTCGGACAAGTTCAGTGTTGATTGGTTTCGGGATCGTTCGGCAGATATGCCGGTCGTTGCTTTCACACCAGCCAATGCAAACATATCCGTTGAAGTGGTTGAGCCTGAATTGCCAATCGCCATTCGTTGCAAGTTTCAGGATGAAGCCGATGATTTCAAGGATGCAGAGACGGAAGTCAACAACCCGTTTGTGACAACCATAACCGGGCAATCCGTGCGAGAATATAAAGGCATTACAAAGAAGAGCCTTGCACGTAAGAGAGCTTATTTCGATCTGTTGCAGGCCGTTTATCAAGGCAGGCAGCGCGTATCTGTCTCAAGCGCCACACAAGCAACGGTTTGTGAGCGTGGGGATCTGGTTTTGCTGGTGACGGATCTGATTGACGACAAGGCCTTTGGCGGCGTTGTCAGAGAGGTTTTATCAAACACAACTCTGGTGATTGACCAAGGGCCAACGGTTGAAGGGTCAACGGCATTCTTTGATGCAACAAATGTCTTTGAATCCTCAAACATCTTTGACGAAGGCCTGCAATCGTCTTTGTGGATCAGGCACGATCAAGGTGGCGATGAAATAGAGGTGTCAAGCGCTCATCTTGGCAGCGATGGCCTTATCACTGTCCGTCTGGCTTCTGCCCTGTCATCAACAAACGTGACTGGTGCACATGTTGTGATCGGTCCCAAGGCGCAATTGCTAAAGCGTTACATCGTTCTGGATGTGGATCGAGAAGCCGAAGAGAGAGCAAGCCTTACCCTTGTTCCAGAAGCCCCTGAAATTTACGAGCATTTGCAAAGGTTCGAAGCATGACCGCAAAGAACAAGATTGGTGTAGAGGCTGATTATCCATCTGATAAATCGGCGGCTACCTATACTGGGACAGTTAACGATTCAGTCTTTTCCGTGGCAATGCGCAATGTCGGGATGCTGACGGGCGTCGGGGGCACCGCAAACGCAATCACAGGCAATGCACCAGTATCGGACAATCTGGCCTATACTGACGGGATGCAAGCGCAGTTTGCAGCACCAAGCACGAATACAGGGGCCGTTACCCTGAACATTGGCGGGCTTGGGGCTAAATCTCTGAAAGACAATTCAGGGCAAGCGCTCGATCCCGGCGTTATTGCAGCGGGGAACCTTGTCACTGTTGTTTTCTATTCTCCTGATGATGAGTTTCGTCTACCTGCTTCGGGCGGTACTCAGAACGTTACTGTTCAAGGCGGCTTGACTGTCAAGCGATCTGCATCAAAGCGGGCACTGGCTGCGGTTGCCTCGACTACAAGCTTATCAAGCATTGTCACGCAGGCTTTTCAGACGGTCTATTCAGCTTCCCGCGTGATTGTGACGGGTGAAATTCTTCTCAAGACTGCAAGCGGGTCTGATGATGCTGATGGGCTAGTTGTTGAGCTGCATGTAGATGGAACAAAGGAAGACGAATTTAACACCATGAGCTGGTCTGATCAGGCCTATGCGGTGGCGTTTGATTTCAGCCATAGTCCAAGCGACACAAGCTCACATTCTTACGAAATCAAGGTTTCCAGCACCAATGCAGCGCAATACCCGGCTCGTGGTGCTGTTCTGGTTTGCGAGGAATGGGGAGCTAACCCTTAATGGTTCACAAAGTCTGGATCAGGGGGTTCACGCCTTCGACGCATAGGGTTTTTGTGGAGCCTGCTGACGGGGTAACAGATGAGCGGCCCATTGAGGTCAAGAGAAGTTTAAGAACTAATATTTCGGCCTTCCCTTCTGGTGGCGTTCGTATTCTTCTTTCTGGCGATCAACAGACTGGAACGAGTTCTATTCTTCTTTCCGGTGATCAGCAAACCGGGACAAGTAAGCTCAAGGCATCCAGTACAAGCCGCATTGAGGTTTTGCCGCAATCGCTCGAAATTCTATTTGGCGATAAATTCAGCATTTCCCGGTTTGAGATTGTATCCACCCCGCAAAGCGTTGAAACGCTGCAATCTTATGCGACCATCGCCAACGCTGTTAGTGTCGAGACTTCGCCACAGCAAGCAATCACGACAAGAGATTATCTGACAGCTATCGAGCCTGCAAACGCGGTCACAGCGCCTCAATCGGTTACCGTTACGTCTGTTGGACAAGTTGATGTTGGGCCTGCCGGTGCAGTTTCGACCCCGCAAGGTCTTGATGTGCTTCGCGCATATCTAACAGACGTCGGGGTAGGGCAGGTAGTTTCTAGTGCTGTTGATGCTTCTGTCTTGAGGGCCTTCAAAACCAGTGTCGATGTGTTCTCAGCGGCAACAGACCCGCAAGCGATTGATAGCCTGCTTGCAGCTCTTACAGAGGTTAGCGCTTCTCAAGCGGTTGCCACACCGCAAGGCGCAGACACCTTACGCGATTATCTAACGGCACCAGGTGCCGTGAGCCTGCGATCGACGGCTAAAGATATCGCGCTGGTTCGGCATCTGAAAACAGAAACCGGCACATCTTCCGCCGTTTCTACTCCGATAGGTGTGGATCTGACCAGCCGCCCAGGCGCGATCCTGCTTTCCGGTGATCAGCAGACTGGATCCAGTTATCTGGTTCTGTCCGGCGACCAGCAAACCGGTGATGACAGAATAACCATTAGTGAAACTTAGAGGAGGCTTGAATGCCTGTAACTCCTGTAATCTTCGATTGCTTTTACGAAAACGCATACAATGGCGTGCATGATTTCGATACGCACACATTCAAATGTGCTTTTACCAACACCACGCCCACTGCGGCATCTGACGCTCAGTTGACCGACATTACCGAAATCACAGCAGGTAATGGGTACGCGGCAGGCGGCGTCACGCTTGATAACGTATCAGTCACTAGAACCGGTTCAACAGCAAAAGTGACCATTGATGATGAAGTTATTACGGCTTCCGGTGGTTCAATTGGGCCGTTTGAGCATTTCGTGATTTATAACGACACCGCAACCGGTGACCCGCTTGTCTGCTACATCACGAGAGCGGAAGGAACGACAACACTTTCAGATGGTGAATCCATCACGCTTGATTTCAACGCGACTAATGGCGTGATTACTCATGGAGCGGCGGCATAATGGCAGACGATAAGGAAATTAGTGACCTACCAGAAGCCACGAGCGTATCTTCAACGGATTTACTACATATGTCGGTGAGTGGCAACAGCAGAAAAGTCAAGGCTCAAAATGTGCTGGCAAATGACGTTGTAACCCTTGCGGCCATGGAGCATGGAACTGAAGGTGATATCTTGTATTATGGGGCTTCTGGTGAACCTTCAAGGCTTACCAAAGGCACAGTGGGCCAAGCAATCAAGATGAACGCTAGCGCAACTGCTCCAGAATGGAGCGATGAGGTTTTCGCAAAAATATACGACAGCGGGGAACTGTCCATTACAGCGCCGTCTGAAACCACTCTCAGCCACGGACTCGGCGGCATGCCTAAGCTTATTTGGGCTGTATTTGTTTGCAAGGTGGCTGAATATGGTTTTTCTGTTGGGGATGAATTCATTTATCCTCTCGGTTATGCTTCCTTATCGGCTGGCAACGGGATGGTGGCAAAGTCAGATTCTACTCAAATTAAAATTAGGTTTATTGGGACTTCTGGCGTGTATGTTGGTCGCTTTGATTCTGTATATCAAAATGTCACGATAACTCAGGCCAGCTGGAAATTAGTTGTAAGGGCTGCGCTATGACCAAGAAAACAGTAAAGCATTTTGTTGACGAGGGCGGGAGATATATCGGGCAATTCGTTGGGGCCGAACCTCCACAGGGAGCCGTAGAAGTGGCTCTAGCCCCTGATGATGGCCATCAGCTTTGGGTAGATGGTGCTTGGAGTGCGCCCCCGGTTACTTTCTCTCCGCTTACCCGGTTCCAGTTTGAAGTAATTCTGGAATTACTGGGCATCAACCAATCACAAGTCTTTGCTTTGATAGATGGCCTACCATGGACGGACATGGAAAAGATCATCGCCAAGAAAAAAGTCGAGACAGGCGGCAATGACGGGCGGTGGAGCCGTGAGAACTCGCTTTGGGATTTATTGGGGCCGTCTCTTGGCATCTCAAAAGAGCAAATAGATGAAAAGTGGCTGGAAGCTCAAGCCCTCTAAATCACCCGACAATTTGACTGTTTGAAGCTCGCTTAGGCGGGCTATTTTTATGGAGATTAGGATGAATCTCGAACTTGGCGATACCCGCCTCATCATTGATGAGTGCAAATCGTATGGATGTTTGAGAAATCAGGCGGCATACATTTTGGCAACAGCCTATTGGGAGACCGCGCGAACCATGAAGCCAGTTGTTGAGGCTTATTGGCTATCGGAAGCATGGCGCAAGCGCAATCTTCGTTATTACCCATGGCATGGCCGGGGCTATGTTCAGTTAACCTGGGAAGCGAATTACAAGAAAGCCGCTACTCAACTTGCCTTGCCGTTTGATCAAGATCCTGAACTTGCCTTACAGAGCGAGCCTGCCGCAAAAATCTTAGTCAAGGGTTCTATGGAAGGCTGGTTCACCCGCAAGAAGATTGGCGATTATATCACTCTGTCGAAATCCGATTTTCACAATGCGCGACGGGTCATCAACGGACGCGATAAAGCGGGTGAAATTGCCCGTATTGCCAAGCAATATGACCAAGCGTTGAAATCTGAGGGATACGGGGAAGAAGAGAAAGCCCCACAAGCAGAGCCAACACCAATCATCCATAAATCTCTGGCTGAATCAAAAGAGATGATCGGCGGGGTGACCGGTCTTGTCACCGCTTTAGGGGCACTTCTGGACCAATTGGACGGTAAGGTTGTTGCTATCGTTTTAGGCGGCATCGCAATTGGCTTTATTGCCAACCGGCTTTATGCGCGCTGGAAGGATGAGAGATGACCAAGATTATCAAATGGCTCATCAATCAAGGTCTTTCATGGCTGACAGGCGGCACACTTGACCGCGTTCTATCGACCGTTGACAAATCCATCGACAATGAGACAGAGCGCCAGAAAATCCGCTCTGAGGCCATTCTAAGCCACATAAAGACACAGGAAGGCACAAGGCAGGTTGCTATGCAATCTCGTGTGTTCTGGGCTGTCTGGGCTTTATTTGCGGTTCCTCTGGGTCTCTGGTGGGCTGCTGTCATGCTGGACACAACTTTTACCTTTGGCTGGTGGGTTCCAGACCTGCCGCAAAGCGTCAAACCATGGGCAGACACTATCTTTGGCTCCATCTTTGGATCTGGAGCAGGGGTGGCGGGTGTCCAACTTATTTCATCGGCAATTCGTGGCAAGCGATAACAAAAGGAAAGCAAAATGCGCACTAAAATTCATGATCTTCGGGATAAGGTCGAGTTTATGGGAAAAGATCAGAAGGATATGGAGCTTTCTGACAAAACGAGGGGTACTATTGTCAAGCTCAATCAGGCTGATAAGCGTGTAGCACAGGCCATTGATGGCTATAGCAATGCCGTCTCTGATTTTGGTCGGGTTGTGCGTGACGAAAAGATCAAGGACATGAAACCCGTTGCCACCGCTGAAATTCGTGCTGTCCATGGTGAATTGCAACAAGTTCTCGGCAAAGCTTCGGAGTTGTCCGTTGATCTGCATCTCGCAATGCTGGATTTCAATGACAAGCATAAAATCGGCACGCGTTGCTGTAACGGCAAGTAGGATTTGATATGACCGCGCTTTCTTTTGTATTTGTTGTGGTCGCGGGGGCCGTGTGGTTTAACCATTACGGCCCTTTTCTTATGGGCGGCGTAACAATCTATCCAGTCCTGTTTCTGATTACTCTAACCACAGCATCAATCTATGCCTATCGCTCCAATAGCACACAAAGCATGACGGCAGCGGTAGCGCTAATACTTCATTTCATTGCGCACCAGATCGTATGGGCGACATTCGGCTCATACTGGTCTCTATCCTTATTATATTTCTTTTTTGCATATTATTTTCTTTTCACTTCGATTTACCGCTGGCAAGTCGTTCTTGGCGGGATTTACCTGCTTTGTTCGTCTGCCGGTTTTTTCAATTGGCTTGGTTTAGTGGGGGGCCATGAAGACCGATCATTTCAGTTTATAGACTTCACATATCCTGATGTGATCGCCTTACTAGGGCACGCGGGCAATGTCATTTTGGGAATGGGTAGCGGAGATATTGGAACTAAAGTTAGGTCTTTCATTAGTGGTTCTGCAATGGAGCCTACTGTTAGACTCAATCATCTTTCTAGCCGTGTATTTCGTGCATAGATGGAAGAAAACGGCCAAAAAGGAAGCGAGCGATGACAGCTCATGATGAAACGATTGGTTCCCTGAAAAAAGGCCAAGAAAGCCAAGAGAAGAGACTTGATAGTATTGATGAAAAAGTCTCAGAACTAAATAATAAGGTCGATTCCAGGTACGAAGAAAGCAATCGGCAATATAGGAAAATTGTCTGGGGCATAGCGGCGGCTATCATAACCAATCTGGTTGGCCAGAATATCATTGATGCAGTGATGAGAGGGATGGGGAAATGACCACCAAACTCAATCTTGCAATAGCCCTCTTGATCACAACGCCGTTTGTCCAAAAGTTCATTGATGCCTATTTGCCGGACTTTATTGAGAAAGTGGCCAGAATCTTCCATTAAAAGTGATTTACGGATTGCTCTTGGGTCCAATTGAACCTGAAAAGTGGAACGCAAAAAGAACATGGTGGCGAAAACAGCTATATAAAGACTGCTCTTGCCACCAAAAAGCGCCAGTTACGCTATAGCCCCGACTTCTCATAACGGTCTGGTTGGGGGTTCAAGTCCCTCCGGGCCTACCAT
>NZ_OBEL01000012.1:2500-5690 GCF_900215605.1 Cohaesibacter gelatinilyticus
AGGCTTTGATCCGTGGATTTCTGAATGGGGAAACCCACCCATTTTGGGTATCCTGATCTGAATATATAGGGTCAGGAGGCGAACCCGGGGAACTGAAACATCTAAGTACCCGGAGGAAAGGACATCAACAGAGACTCCGTTAGTAGTGGCGAGCGAACGCGGACCAGGCCAGTGCTTAATATTTTCTAATCTGAATAGTCTGGAAAGGCTAACCATAGAAGGTGACAGTCCTGTAGGGGTGTTGAAGATATTGAGACTTGAGTAGGGCGGGACACGTGAAATCCTGTCTGAACGTGGGGGGACCACCCTCCAAGCCTAAGTACTCCTTGTCGACCGATAGTGAACCAGTACCGTGAGGGAAAGGTGAAAAGCACCCCGACGAGGGGGGTGAAAGAGATCCTGAAACCGAGCGCCTACAAGCAGTCGGAGCCCGCGAGGGTGACGGCGTACCTTTTGTATAATGGGTCAGCGACTTAATTTATCGAGCGAGCTTAAGCAGTTATGTGTATGCGTAGGGAAACCGAGTCTTAATAGGGCGTTAGTTCGATGGATTAGACCCGAAACCAGGTGATCTAGCTATGAGCAGGTTGAAGGTGCGGTAACACGCACTGGAGGACCGAACCCACGCCTGTTGAAAAAGGCGGGGATGACTTGTTGCTAGGGGTGAAAGGCCAATCAAACCTGGAGATAGCTGGTTCTCCGCGAAATCTATTTAGGTAGAGCGTTGAATGAATACCTCAGGGGGTAGAGCACTGAATGGGCTAGGGGGACTCACCGTCTTACCAAACCTAATCAAACTCCGAATACCTGAGAGTACTATTCAGCAGACACACTGCGGGTGCTAACGTCCGTAGTGGAGAGGGCAACAACCCTGACCGCCAGTTAAGGTCCCTAAGTCATGGCTAAGTGGGAAAGGATGTGAGGATCCCAAAACAACCAGGATGTTGGCTTAGAAGCAGCCATCATTTAAAGAAAGCGTAACAGCTCACTGGTCTAAACAAGGGTCTTTGCGCCGAAAATGTACCGGGGCTAAAGCCATGCACCGAAGCTGCGGGTGCACGTAAGTGCGCGGTAGCGGAGCGTTCTGTAGGCTGATGAAGGGATACCTGTGAGGGGTCCTGGAGGTATCAGAAGTGCGAATGCTGACATGAGTAACGATAAAGAGTGTGAGAGACACTCTCGCCGAAAGTCCAAGGGTTCCTGTGCAATGCTAATCAGCGCAGGGTTAGTCGGCCCCTAAGGCGAGGCAGAAATGCGTAGTCGATGGGAATGAGGTTAATATTCCTCAACCAGTGGGATGTGACGAATTCCGGTAGTTGTATTGTCTTATTGGATTGATGATGCAGCGTAGGAGTTCCAGGAAATAGCACCCACATCAGACCGTACCCTAAACCGACACAGGTGGACAGGTAGAGTATACCAAGGCGCTTGAGAGAACGATGCTGAAGGAACTCGGCAAATTGCTCCCGTAAGTTCGCGAGAAGGGAGACCTATATGAGGGCAACCTTGTATGGGTGGCACAGACCAGGGGGTTGCGACTGTTTATCAAAAACACAGGGCTCTGCGAAGCCGCAAGGCGACGTATAGGGTCTGACGCCTGCCCGGTGCCGGAAGGTTAAGAGGAGTTGTGAGAGCAGCGAATTGAAGCCCCGGTAAACGGCGGCCGTAACTATAACGGTCCTAAGGTAGCGAAATTCCTTGTCGGGTAAGTTCCGACCTGCACGAATGGCGTAACGACTTCCCCGCTGTCTCCAGCATCGACTCAGTGAAATTGAATTCCCCGTGAAGATGCGGGGTTCCTGCGGTCAGACGGAAAGACCCCGTGAACCTTTACTATAGCTTCGCGCTGACAGTTGTGTTGGCATGTGTAGGATAGGTGGTAGGCTTTGAAGTTCGGGCGCCAGCTCGGATGGAGCCATCCTTGAAATACCACCCTTGTTGTCATGGCTGTCTAACCGCGGTCCGTTATCCGGATCCGGGACAGCGCGTGGTGGGTAGTTTGACTGGGGCGGTCGCCTCCCAAAGAGTAACGGAGGCGCGCGATGGTTGGCTCAGACCGGTCGGAAATCGGTCGTTGAGTGCAATGGCATAAGCCAGCCTGACTGCGAGACTGACAAGTCGAGCAGAGACGAAAGTCGGTCATAGTGATCCGGTGGTCCCGTGTGGAAGGGCCATCGCTCAACGGATAAAAGGTACTCCGGGGATAACAGGCTGATGATGCCCAAGAGTCCATATCGACGGCATTGTTTGGCACCTCGATGTCGGCTCATCGCATCCTGGGGCTGGAGCAGGTCCCAAGGGTTTGGCTGTTCGCCAATTAAAGCGGTACGTGAGCTGGGTTCAGAACGTCGTGAGACAGTTCGGTCCCTATCTGCCGTGGGCGCAGGAGAATTGAAAGGAGCTGTCCCTAGTACGAGAGGACCGGGATGGACGCACCTCTGGTGGACCTGTTGTGGCGCCAGCCGCATTGCAGGGTAGCTATGTGCGGAAGGGATAACCGCTGAAAGCATCTAAGCGGGAAGCCCCCCTTGAGACGAGTTCTCCCTATCAGAGCCGTGGAAGACGACCACGTTGATAGGCTGGGTGTGGAAGTGCAGCAATGTACGAAGCTTACCAGTACTAATCGCTCGATTGGCTTGATCCCTCTCATTTATCAATGTTCATTATATCTCGCGACAGCGTCGCGAAACAAAATCCAGCTTCTCAATTTATCTTTGTCTTTAACCGGCCTGGTGGTTATTGCGAGGAGACCAAACCCGATCCCATCCCGAACTCGGCCGTTAAGCTCCTCAGCGCCGATGGTACTCCGTCTTAAGGCGTGGGAGAGTAGGTCACTGCCAGGCCTGTTAAAGACAAGGATGAAAGAAAAAGATAGACCATTGAGCCGAGGTGAAATGATAAGTCTATCGTCAGAAAAGCCCTGCAAGATAGATAGTCTCTATCCTGCAGGGCTTTTTTTGTATTGATTCTATCTCTCTCACGGCTATTCCAAGCTTGCGCTTGAGCCTGCGAGGGCGCGCAGTCAAGCTGCGGTCACCTATCGGTTCCCGACAAAAACCTATGGTTTTATCGTATTCTTTTGCCCGAGAAATATGGGAAATCAAAAGAGCCTCGTGGGACTGATAAGTTTGTCTGGCCTCGCGCTATCGCTTGCAACGCAAGACGGGGCAGAGCTTCAGCCACGATCCCA
>NZ_OBEL01000013.1 GCF_900215605.1 Cohaesibacter gelatinilyticus
CTTGCCCTGACAGGCGGAACTGTCAATGGCCGCAACCTCTCGGCAAGTGAACTTCAATCATTCTCCGAGGCCCTCACATTTGCAGGGGTCAGAACTATCCTGAACAGTGATGTGAATGAAGATGGAGACGATGGGACTGAAAAACCACCTGCAACCGACGACAAAACTCAAACGCAAAACAGTCCTATAGTGTCCGAAGATGGAGCAATCTTGCCGCCCAATGGCCCGGAACAGCCTGATCCAGAAGATCAAGATCCCAAAGGCCTTGTTCCCATAAAACCGCCTAACCGTAGTGCAAACCCCAAAGATGTAGGCCAGCAACCCAGCTCAGACCTCAAACTTCCGAAATCCAGCAACGAAGAGGAAAAGAAAAGGAGGATGGAAGCAGGAAAGGTTGCAGCAGAAGAATACTTGAATAGCCATGAACCCTTTAGGCCCAAAAAGAAAGTACCGCAAATTCGGATGGACGTTGAATCTTCCGAGACTCCTGCACTGTATGATCAGTTGGATGTAAAAGTTTTCGAACACTTTGATGGTGTTAGACCAAGCGCACCGGGTGAAGGCTCAATGTCAGGCACTCCCGATGGGTTCAGCGAAGATATGAAGAATTATCAAATAACACAACGTGTGCGCGAACAGGATAGTGCTTTTGTGTTAAAAGAGGCTGGCTACACTGTTGAGCACCAACCGCTGGTGAAACCCGATGATGATCTTAAGAAAGACGCAAATCCAGACTATCGTATCAATGGTAAAATCTATGATTGTTATGCCCCGACCAGTACTAGTGCGCGAAACATATGGACCTTTATTATGAGGAATAAGATCGAAGCCCGCCAAACCAAGCGTGTCGTTTTAAATTTGAGAGATACACCGGTCACCGTGTTCGAAATCATACAGCAGTTCAAGGCGGCGGGTACACCGGGGCTCCTTGATCTAATCATCATCAAATAATTGGAACTAGAAGGAAAGAAAATGGCAGCTACAACCGTGTTCCATACCAGCCTGGACGCCCAGAAAGTTGAGGAGCGTTTGAAACAGGTACAAGCAAAGCATGCTCTGCTTTCTACAAATTCCTACAGCTATTCTATGGTGAGTGTATCTAGCGAACTGGACAATGAAATCCTTGAAGAAATTGGGTTTGATTTTCATTCAGTGAGCAATTTCGGCATTACCGAAATAAGAAATGCGCACCCTGTGCTAAGCCGAGCTGTTGAACTGATGAAAGAAGAATTCAAAGACGCTGAGATTATTGCTCTGTTTCAAAATGAAATCATGATCTAGCTTCTTTGTTCAGGGAGCATTCCAATTTGCAAGTGGTTTCCCTACGCTTGCGCATTGGCAGACAAAGCGCATTGTTCTTAATCGGATAGCTCCCTTGACTGTGATGGAAGTCATTCAGTAGATCAGCGCTTTTCCAATAACGGGCCTCGACGATTTAATCATCATCAAATTGCGATAACCCGGAGAACATTCATGTCATCAGCTATTTTCTTCCATACCAGTCTGGACGTCAAAGAGTTGGAAAAACGTCTTAAGCAAATTGAAGCAAAACATCCAGAATTGTTTGAAATATATTTTCAAATTGATCCTCCACTGGCATCTGATAGAGAAACAAAGGAAGTGATGCTGGAACAGGGATTTGACTTTGACACAGTCAGTTTTTTCATGGCAGACCTAAGGAATGAACATGATGTAGCAGATCAAGACGGTGTAGACATACTGAAACGAGAGTTTAGCGATGTGGAGTTCATTGCACTTTTTCAAAATGAAACCATCATGTAGTGACATGTTGTCTTTAGATCATGCAATTCAACCAAACCGGACGGCCCGCGCTGCCCGGTTTTGCGTTTGGCCTCCTGAAATCCAACGCCAGTCCTAGGCAGCCGCCCTAATTGACAAAAGCACTCTCAAGGGTTGAAGTGAATGCCAAGTTCCATCAAAGCCTAAGGAATGACAAAAGTATCATTGAAGGCGATCCTTGCCATTGAGAAGTGAATATGACCGACAGCTCCCATAGTATCAAGAGATTGGTAGTACAGCTTCGGAAAAATCCGGTCCCGGGGTTGAAGGGACTGATGATTGTGAATAAATACGGAAAGGTCAAACGGATCTTCTAGGTTATGTCGATTCATTACATATTTTATACGGATCTCCCGGTCGAGGAACTGAATAAGCATCTAAGGCAGATAGAAGAAACCTATTCAGGTTTTTTCAAAGAAAGCTTCTGGATTGGAGAGGCTATTGCATCGAACAGTGAACGCAACCAACATTTAGAGGAGTTGGGTATCAATCTAGTTGCAACGAGTTGGTTCGCCATGCAGTGCAACAAGTTTGGAAGCGTGAAAAGTTGGGATACTGCAATTGACCTGATCAGAAAATCATTGGAACCCAATCAGGTCATTGTTCATGACCAATGGTTCAATTTGGTATGATTTGTATTTGACCAATATTGGGGATCAAAGCTCAAATAGATTCCCCTTCACACAAGCTGATCAGTGCTTGTAACAATTGAACCTCTCTCCACCAGTCCCAAACCGACCTGGCAACAGCCAAGCTGTACGCTCAGTTCTTCGTCAATCTCAAAAATCTCATCGACCAAGAGTTCGCCAAGGGCCGCTTCGATGCCCCGGAACCGGGCTTGCTGCAAAGCCTGATCCAAAAACAACTGGCAGCATTCTTCCCCAATCAGGCAGCAGACCTGCAAGCCCCGCAGGACGTCAGCAGCTCCGTCTCGACCAGTGAGGCTATTGCTGTTCCGATGCCGGAGGGCATTAGGCTGCCCAGCATATCCGGGATTGGTGCTGCGGCCAAACGGGCAGGTCTGGCGATTGTTTCTGCACCAGCGGCCTTGCTAGCCGGAGCCTTTGTTCTGGCTGGCACCAATTCCGCAGGCGGTGAAGACATCAATGAGAGCTTTGACCTTGGAGACTATGGCTCACTCAATGTAACCGGCATTGGCTCGGAAACGACCCGCACCCTGACCATTACTGCGCCTGACGGAAGCAAAACAATCATCACAGGACGACTGAATCACGATGAGAATGGTCCCCGTCACTTCACGCTCAAGAGCGGCACGATTGAAGATCGTGCCATGACACCGGGCGAGCTGCGCTATTTCTCCAGCATCCTCAGCGGAAAAAACGTCAATGCTGTTTACAGTGAGAGTACAGAGGACGGAGAAGAAGGCAAACCGACCAGACCAGCAGACAAAGAACAGCAAGATATCGAGTTTGCAGTCGCCGAAGGAGGGGCATTGGCCTCCACACCCAATCCTGATCCAGATGATGACGACCAGAACAACCCCGAAGACAAGAAGACAATAAAAAAGCGCGCCATCGAATGGGCGGGCAAAGCGATCAAGACACTTCCAGCACAAGTGGTTTCCAGAGCAATCTTGCTCGCCACCACGCTGCCTGCTGGTGAGGGTATTGATGAGACCTTTGAGCTGAAAGATGGCGGTGAAGTTTCCATCACCGGGCAAGATCTGGATCGTACTCTGACATTCAAGACTGTCTCCGGTGATGAAATCATCATCACTGGCCGTCAGGTCCTTCATCCAACTGACCCTGGCTACTTGTCTCTTTCCGGCGGCACCATCAATGGCGAAGCCATGTCAGCAAGCGAGCTGCAAGACGCCTCTGGCATGCTTTCAGACGGTGGCGTAAATGCCGCTTTTGAGGAGGCTGAAACACGAACTCGACCAACGAATGAGCAAGCCCTCGACAGATTACGAACTGTCATCGATGCCGCCATTCAGGAAACAGATGAGGCCAAAGGCCTGCAAATGATCTCAGAGGCTCTCAAAGAACATGAGCCATATCTGATTGACAAAGCCGTTCCGCGAGTGCATCCAAACGTCGAGCCGTCAATGAACCCGCAGACTTATATGGATTTTCATAAAATCATTGGTGAAAATCACAGTGGCCTCGGCCGCCCTCAACCGGGCAAAGGGTCAATTGAAGGCATGCCCGAAGCTTACGGTTCCAATGATGATGAAACTGTACGCAGCTTGGTTCGAGAAGAAGACGTAGCATTCGTGTTGAAAGAGCTTGGATATAAAATAGAATGGAAACCGGATATAGAGTCCGAGGATGATCTGGATTTCAATAAAGATCCCGATTATCGCATCAATGGTCATATCTATGATTGTTACGCCTCCATTAGCGATAAAGTTCGAAATGTATGGGATTACATCAGAGTTCACAAAATTGAGAATCGTCAGACAAAGAGAGTCATACTAAATTTAGTAGACAGTCCTCTTAGTGTCGCACAAGTTCTAAAGCAATTCAAAGAATATCCGATAGCCGGAATGCTCGATCTCATCATTATCAAATAACTACTAAGGTAACATAGATTATGTCTGTAAGCATAGTTTGTCACACAGGTCTCATCACTGCAGATCTTGCTGAACGCCTCAAAGATATTCGCAACCAATATCCCACTTACTTTGAAGAGGCATTTATTCTATCGGAAGCAACAGCCTCCGAGGATTTCTATACTGAAATCTTGCAGGATGCAGGCGCCGACTTCCAATCAATTAGCTGGTTTAGCCTCTCAAATCGCAAGGGGAATAATAAACTAGTCTTAAAAGATGGCGTTGAGCTGTTGAAGAAAGAGTTCAGTGATGTCGATTTCGCAGCCATGCATTTGAATGAAAAGCTGATGTAACATTCCCCTGCCTAAAATCCCACTCTTCCCCAAAACCGGACGGCTCAGGCTGTCCGGTTTTGTTTTCGCTTGCTGCAAAGCCTGATCCAAAAACAACTCCAAACAGACTTCCCCGATCAGG
>NZ_OBEL01000014.1 GCF_900215605.1 Cohaesibacter gelatinilyticus
ACTAAACCACTTCTATGGTTGCCGTCCGTGATGCAAGCGTTTTCTGATTATAAGCCAAGTAAATCGAGTGCGGTCTTCTATGAGGCCTTTTTCATGCGGTGCTTCACAGACCGCTGGCCAGTATGGTGATCTGCGGATCGGGTCCAAATCTACCGGACGAACAATAACGTTCAAGTGGTTTAACTGGTTTCCCCGCCCCAGATCTGTTCGATCATTTTGCCCATTCAATCATTGACTTCCTGCATCTTTCTCCTGCCAAGTTCAGATGACGTAGTTCAGCATGATTGATATGCTGCAGCCACCTGAACCGGTTCCCGATAATCCTGTTTCTTTGTCAGCATGGCCCAAATTGCCCGTGCCATTTTATTGGCAAGTGCGACTGCCACCAGCATTCTTGGCTTTCTTTCCATCATGCGAGCAAGCCATGATCCCGGCTGCACATTTTGACGTCCCAACCAATTCAATCTCGTCATCGCACCAATAATCAAAAGTCGGCGAATGTCAGCCTGACCTGCTTTCGACACCTTCCCAAGCCGAGCTTTGCCGCCAGACGAATGCTGTCTGGGAACAATTCCAAGCCAGGCTGCAAAGTCACGCCCAGATTTGAAGTTCTCCATTGAGGGTACGAAGGCTTCAATTGCCAAGGCAGTCAGCGGGCCAACACCGGGCATTGTCTGCAAACGACGTGGTATGTCCGTTTTTTCTGCAAGGGCTTTAATCTTGTTTGTCTTGCCATCAATCCTGACGGTTTGTTCCTGAATTTGCTCGACCAGACACAAACATTCTTCCAACACAATTGGGGCAAGACCATTATCCAGGTCATCCAACACCGCCTTGATCCGTTTTAAATGCAGTATCCCATTGGGAAAGACATGTCCCTGCTCATAAAGAACTGCTCGAAGGGCATTCATCAATTCAGTCCGCTGACGCACAAGGCGTTCTCGGCATCTGAACAATACAGTGCGGGCCTGTTGCTCTTCTGACTTCGGTTCAACAAACCTCATCTCAGGGCGCTGTGCTGCCACAACGATCGCTTCTGCATCCGCTGCATCATTCTTCTGGCGCTTTACAAACGGACGCACATATTGTGGGGCAATCAACTTTACCTCGTGGCCAAGCTTCATCATCTCGCGTACCCAAAAATGCGCACTGCCACAGGCTTCCATGACAACAACCGCAGGGGCATGATCCTCCATGAACTGGTAAAATCGTACACGTGACAACTTCTTCTTGAACCTGACTTCACCAGTCTGTGTGGCACCATGGAGTTGAAACACGTTCTTTGCCAGATCAACTCCAATCATAATATCTTTCATTTTGCCGTCCTTTCGATTTTACAGGCGTCAACACCCGTATGCTGGCACATTACGATGCCGCGATGGGAGGACGGCAACCATCCCATCTACCGACTGATGTCGGTAGG
>NZ_OBEL01000015.1 GCF_900215605.1 Cohaesibacter gelatinilyticus
GTATCCTATACCGCTGGTGCAACATCTGGCGATGCAGATACGTTCACCATCACCAACTACGCCTCTACCTCCGATGCCGATAACGCTGAGCTGGTCAGCCAGTTCAACGATATTCTCGACCAGATCGATAAGCTATCAGCTGATTCAAGCTATAACGGCGTGAATTTGATCAATGGTACCGGAAGTGATCTGACGGTGGCTTTCAACGAACATCGTGACGACAGAAAATCTGAACTGACAATTTCAAGTGCAGACCTTACCTCATCCGGTTTGAAAGTCAGCAAGGCAAGTTCTTTGAGTGCTGATGAATCCAACCTCAAGCTGGATTCACTGTCAGAAGCATTGTCCAGCCTGCGCAAGCAAGGGTCAACATTTGGCTCCAAGCTGAACACTGTGACCATTCGCGAAGGCTTTACCAAGGAAAGCATCAACACCCTGCAAACAGGTGCCGATGCTCTGGTTCTGGCCGATTCCAACGAGGAAGGTGCGAACATGCTGGCATTGCAGACCCGTCAGCAGCTGTCCACAACATCTCTGTCTCTGGCGTCTCAGGCTGACCAGGCAGTGTTGCGGTTCCTCAGAGCATAAAGCCATCGGTAATTTTGACAAGATTTCAAACGGCGGGGTTTCCCCGCCGTTTTTTTGTTTTCTATCAAGCAATCAGAGAAAGCCATTAATCATATTCCTGCACATCCCATTAACCTTAAATTAGCGTTTCATAGCCATCATCCGACTAAGCCTCAGAAAGAGGCCATAGTTGTATTCGAGTACCCAGAAAGGTAACACAATGTCGGATATCACCCTATCAGCTGGCGTCCGCCAGAACCTTTTGTCTTTGCAGAAAACTGCAGACATGATGTCCCTTACTCAAAACCGCTTGTCGACTGGTAAAAAGGTGAATTCCGCGTTGGACAATCCAACCAACTTCTTCACCTCACAAGGTCTCGGCAGCCGCGCGGCTGACCTCGGCAACCTGCTGGACGGCATTGGCAATTCCATTAAAACTCTGGAAGCAGCTGACAATGGTATCAAAGCCATCACCAAGCTGGTTGAAAGTGCACAATCCACTGTTCGTCAGGCCCAGCAGGCCAACAACACATCCAAAGGCACACACATTCAGTCAAGCGCTGGCATTGATACGTCAGGTGTGACCGGCACAAGCACCAAAGATCGTGCTGAAAAGCAGAGCCTTGATAATCTCGGCTTCTCCGCTGGTACCAACTCCAATCTGGTGATTAC